>PMOF01000101.1:30183-33616 GCA_003162495.1 Acidobacteriaceae bacterium | reverse complement strand
ATGCTGGTGCCGGTGAGCGCGCTGACGGCGAAATGAAGTTGGTTCTCGCAAAATCCCGGACAACGGAGGATTTCCATCATGAAGCAAACCAAGGGGTCAAAGGCGGTAGCTGTAGATGAAGATGATTTGGAAGGGAAGGAGTTGGGCGAAGTAGACGATGACGACCTAGAGGAGAGTCGGGGGCCAGCTCAGAGAGATATCGTAAGTAAGTTCTTACGCATGTTGCCGAGAGCGATTTTTGATACTCCGGAGATTAAGGGCCAAAAGGGTTCAATCGCCAGCAAGATTGAGGAACTTAAGGGACCCGGAGTTTATATTCTTTATCGAGATGACGTGCCCTTTTATGTGGGCAAGACAGAAGGAAAGCTCTTCAACCGTTTATGGCAGCACGCGAACGGCGTTTCCTCAACTCGGAGCTATTTTTGGAATTATTTTTCAGCCTTCATCGTTAAGAAACCAGGCAACATTGCCGAAATCGAAGCAATTCTGATCTCTGCAATGCCCTCGGTAATCACTAATTCTGCAAGGCCAACGCTGCAAAAGATGCGCAAAGGAAAGTCAATCATAAAGCTCATGCGCAAAATGAGGGAAACCTGGCATTATTAAGCTGCGGTTCCCGCCCCAGCCGCGGACAAATTTACCGTCCCCTGCGCGCCAAATGCTGCTGATCGAGCGCCTGCCGCAGCAGGGTCTTGATGACGGCTTGGCGGCTGATGTTTAGTTGCCGCGCCGCTTCATCGAGTTCCTGGAGCATGGGCAGCGCGAAGTCCACATTGACGCGCTGAATCGGCGGCATCATCTTGCCGGTGTTTGTGAAAAAGTGGGAAACGTCCTCTCCTCTGTCGGCCATTTCCGCGATCGCATCGGCGGTCGGCGGCTTGGGCGATTCAAGTGTTTTCGGCATAGAGTTCCTCTTCATTACGAGTTGATTTCCATAGCGTGACCAGGTGGTAACACTCTCCCTCCTGGTCCTCACGCATTTCAAAAACGAGCGAGTACAAGCGCTGTCCGACCCATCCGATGGCGCGGTATTGTTCCGGCAAATCCGAGCTTTGATCGAGGTAGTAGGGTCGATCAAAAATCTCACGAGCCTCTTCAAAGCCGATTCCCCGGCTCGGGTTTGCCCTCAACCGCTGGCTCTTGCGCGAATCAAAGTGAAAGCGCATCTGTATAACAGTTATACCTAAATGAGTCGAAATGCAAGCGAGAGAATCGAACTTCCCCGGGAACAGCCGTCCAAGGGGCAAGAATACTGCAAACTTATGAACCGTATATCCTAAGAAGGAAGACCACCGGAGAGATATGACGACCGCTCACCAGCATCCGCTGCAAAAAATCCTCGAGAGCCGCATCGCGATCATCGATGGAGCGATGGGGACGACCATCCGCACCTATGGCATGACGGAGGCGGACATCCGCGGGGAACGCTTCAGGAACGCGACCAAGGACTTGAAAAACAACGGCGACCTGTTCAGCCTGACGCAGCCGCAGATGATTGGCGACATCCATCGCCGGTTTCTGGAGGCGGGGGCGGACATCATCGAGACGAATACCTTTGGCGCGACCAGCATTACGCAGAGCGAGTTCTTTGTCGACGATCCGCGTGAACACGGCGGGCGGAAGGATCCAGCGTTCTATCAGAAGGTCATTGACGACGACTTTCTCAACAAACTGGCCTGGGAGATCAATGAGCAATCGGCGCGGCAGTGCCGGGAATGGGCCGACCGGGTGGCGAACCAAACCGGGCGGCAACGATTTGTAGCGGGGGCTATTGGACCGTTGACGGTGTCTCTCTCCAACTCGCCCGATGCGGACGATGCGGGCTTCCGCGTGGTCACCTTCGACCAGGTAAAGGCTGCTTACGCGCACCAGGTGCGGGCGCTGATTGCAGGCGGCGTTGACCTGCTGCTTGTGGAGACGATTTTCGATTCACTCAACGCCAAGGCGGCGCTGGTCGCGATTCGTGAAGTGTTCGATCAGGACGGCCTTGCCGCGAAGAACAAAGAACTGCCGGTGATGATCTCGGCGGCCGTGGGGCGCGGCGGCGAGACGCTGATCTCGGCGCAGACCACGGAGGCCTTTTGGAATGCGGTGAAGCACATGAAGCCGCTGTCGGTGGGGCTCAACTGTTCTCTCGGTCCCGACCTGATGTATCCGTTTCTTTCCGAGCTATCGGAGAAGGCGGACGTGGCGATCTCGTGCTATCCGAATGCGGGCTTGCCCAATCCGCTGTCGGAAACCGGATTCGATCTGGGGCCGGCGGACATGGCCCGATATCTCGGCGATTTTGCACGGGCGGGGCTGATCAATATTGCCGGCGGCTGCTGCGGCAACACGCCGGAGCATATTGCGGCCATCGCCAAAGCGCTTGAGGGGCTGCCTCCGCGCAAATTGGAGACGGCTTACGCGGTTGAGGCCTACGCTCTACAGGGCGAGAGCGGAAGATGAGCGTGCCCGAGAACGTGAACATGATGCCGGCGCCGAAGCCGCTCCGTTTGTCGGGATCGCAGCCATTTACCCAGCAGGCCGGCGTCTACATCATGATTGGCGAGCGGACCAATGTGGCCGGTTCGCCGAAGTTTGCCCGGCTGGTGAAGGAAGGAAAATTTGAAGAAGCGGTGAGCGTGGCGCGGCAACAGGTGGAGAATGGCGCCAATGTCATTGACATCTGCATGGACGAGGGGATGATCGACGGCATCGCGGCCATGACACGATTCCTGCAGTTGCTGGCCAGCGAACCGGAGGTGGCCAAGGTCCCCTTTATGGTGGACTCGTCCAAATGGGAAGTGATTGAGGCAGGGCTGAAGTGCCTGCAGGGCAAGGGCATTGTGAATTCGATCTCGCTGAAGGAAGGGGAAGAGAAGTTTCGCAGGAACGCGGCAACGGTGCTGAAGTATGGCGCGGCGGTGGTGGTAATGGCCTTTGACGAACAGGGCCAGGCCGCGACCTACGAGGAAAAAATCCGCATCTGCCAGCGCGCTTACAACATGCTTGTGGACGAGGTCGGATTTCCGCCTGAAGACATCATCTTCGATCCCAACATCCTGACCGTGGCCACTGGCATGGAGGAGCACAACAACTATGCGGTGGATTACATCAATGCCACGCGCTGGATCAAGGCCAACCTGCCCCATGCCAAGGTAAGCGGCGGCGTTTCGAATATTTCGTTCAGCTTTCGCGGCAACAATAAAGTGCGCGAGGCGATGCACTCCGCGTTTCTTTATCACGCCATCGCGGCGGGCATGGACATGGGCATTGTGAATGCCGGGATGCTGGAGGTGTACGAGGAGATTGAACCGGAGCTGAAGGTGCTGGTGGAGGACGTGCTGCTGAACCGCCGGCCTGACGCGACCGAGCGCCTGGTGGAGCATGGCGAGGCGCTGAAGCACGTGGGCAAGGTGGTGAACGAAAAGAAGGCCGAAGAATGGCGCAA
>PMOF01000101.1:28726-30096 GCA_003162495.1 Acidobacteriaceae bacterium | reverse complement strand
GCGGCGGGGCAAGAGGTGAGAGCGCAGGGAAAAATTGTGCTGGCCACGGTCAAGGGCGACGTACACGACATTGGCAAGAATATTGTGGGCGTGGTTCTGGCCTGCAACAACTACGAAGTGATCGACATGGGCGTGATGGTGCCCTGCGAAAAAATTCTCGAGCGCGCCACGGCGGAGAAGGCGGACCTGATCGGGCTCAGCGGCCTGATTACACCGTCTCTGGATGAGATGGTGCATGTGGCGCGCGAGATGGAGCGCCAGGGTTTCAAGTTGCCGCTGCTGATCGGCGGAGCGACGACGAGCCGGGCGCACACGGCGGTGAAGATTGCGCCGCACTACAGCGAGCCGGTGGTGCATGTGCTCGATGCCAGCCGGGCGGTGCCGGTGACCACCAGCCTGCTGAGCGAAGACGGGAAGGTGCTGTTTGTGGCGCAGCATCGCGCCGACTACGAGGCGCTGCGCAAATCTCACTCCGCGCCGCGGCTGCAGGTTGTGTCGCTTGAGACTGCCCGCAAACGGCGCACGCCGATCGAGTGGCGCGCTGAAGATTTGCCGGCGCCGGAATTTACCGGCGTGCGCGTGCTGGACAATTTCCCTTTGGCGACGCTGCGCACATTCATCGACTGGACGCCGTTTTTCCATACCTGGGAACTGAAGGGCGTGTACCCTCGGATTTTAGAGGACGAGAAATTCGGGGCGCAGGCGCGCCAGATTTTTAACGAGGCCAACGCGCTTCTGGATACGATGATTGAAAAGAATCTGATCACGGCGCGCGGCGTGTACGGCCTCTTTCCCGCCAGCGCGGTGGGCGACGACGTCGAGCTCTACACGGACAGCACGCGCGCAAATGCGCTAGAACGATTTCACTTTCTCCGCCAGCAGTCGAACAAGGAAGGCCCAAAGGAAAACATTGCCCCGTGCCGATCGCTCTCCGACTTCATCGCGCCCAGAGAAACTGGGCTGCCGGATCACATCGGCGCCTTTGCGGTCACCAGCGGCATCGGCCTGAAAGCGCTGTGCGACCGGTTCCGCGCGGAGAACGACGACTACAACGCGATCATGGCGGAGGCTATCGCCGATCGACTTGCTGAGGCTTTTGCCGAGTGCCTGCACAAGCGGGTGCGCGACGAGTGGGGTTACGGCCGCGCGGAAACTCTCAGCATCGACGAATTGATCCACGAGAAGTATCGCGGCATACGGCCGGCCGCGGGTTACCCGGCATGCCCGGATCACACGGAGAAAGGCTCGCTGTGGCGATTGCTCGACGTGGAGGCGAACACCGGCATGCTGATTACGGAGTCATTTGCGATGTGGCCCGGATCGAGCGTGAGCGGGCTTTATTTTGCCCATCCGGAGTCGCGCTATTTCTC
>PMOF01000101.1:16267-28630 GCA_003162495.1 Acidobacteriaceae bacterium | reverse complement strand
GTTTCGAAGTTTTTCTCCTCCGCAGCGAAACTATCCCCGCGACACCGGGTTCCTCTTCTCATAGCCGAAACCCTCTTTCGACCCGAAGGCCCAGTCGAAGACAGAATCAAGAGGCAACTGACCAAAGTTCGCCACTGAGGAGGCACCCGTGAAATCCGCGTCCATTGTTCTGCTCTCCATCCTGCTTGCGCCGCCGCTCTTTGCCGACGCAGGCGAGCACATCATTCCGGCCGGCTCGCTCGTCGGCTGCACGCTCTCTGAGCCGCGCCTCTCCTCCAGAACCACGGCCATCGGCGATCCCGTCCTTTGCCAGTTGGGAGTTTCCGAGCGCTACGGCCGGTCGGTTCTTCCCTATCACAGCTATCTTGTTGGCCGCTTCGAGGACTACAAGGATCCAGGCCACTTTGTGGGCAAAGGCTGGATGGAGTTGAGGTTCGATCGCATGGTCATTGAGCCGGATACGGTGATTCCCATCGATGCGCGCGTAGTCGACGTCCCCGGCTTCCGCGTCGACAACCAGGGCCGCATTCTTGGGAAAGGCCACGCCACACGCGACATTGTGCTGTGGTCGATTCCCATTCTCTGGCCCCTGGACCTTGCGATGCTGCCGATGCGCGGCCCGCGGCCCACGTTGAAAGAAGAGACGCGGCTCACACTGAAGCTGATGGACGATATGGCAGTGCCGGATACGCAGCGTCCGCAGATGGACCCTTACGGGCTGACGCATCGGCCGTCGGCTGAAGATATGCCGCCGCCGGGACCGAACCCCGATGCCGAGCCCGCGCCGGAAATGTCTTACGCGGCTCCGCCGCCAGACGAGCAACCGCAACAGCAGCAATACGACAACACGCCTCCGCCAGCGATGGCTCCTCCGCCTGCGATGAGCTACGCGCCGCCACCACCTGCGATNNGCGATGGCTTACGCGCCGCCACCGCCGGTCATGGCTTATGCGCCTCCACCGCCGGTCATGGCGTATGGATACGGAGGTTATGGTTTTGGCGCGACGATTGTGGCGCCGCGCGGGGCGCTGGGCTACGGCCCCGGATACTATGCAGGCGGCCCGCGCGCTTATGGCTACGGTCAGCGCGGGTATGGCTACGGAGCGGGACCTCGAGGAGCGTCCGGGTACGCGTCTCGCGGCAACGGGTATGCGGGGGGGCAGCGTAACTACGCATATGGTGGGCCATCGCGCACAGCGCAAGGTTATGCTCGCGGGGGCGGCTATTCCGCGCGTGGCGGAAGCGGATACCGGGGCTCCGGCCGCTAGGGCGCTATGACTGCACGGGCACCATCTTCTCAAAATGCCATCCTCCAAGTAGTGATCGTTCGGTAGACTTGTCTCGCATTCGCAATTGTTTCGAAGAGGCAAGGAGTCATGGCACAGCGCAGTTTTGATGAGCAGATGGAGGCACTTAATGCGCTAAAAGGCGTAACGCTCGACGCCGACGCCGTCGCTTTCGTGAAGAAGTCTTTGACCGGTCGCAGCAACCTGCTGGTCGCCAAGGCAGCCAAACTCATCGCCGATGCCGAGCTCTCCATCCTGCTTCCCGAGGTCCTCGCCGCCTTTGATCGCTTCTTCCTTGATGCGGTGAAGACCGATCCCCAATGCTGGGCCAAGAATGCCCTCGTCAAGGCGCTCATCAAGCTCGAACACCGGAGCAAGGATGCCTACCTGCGCGGCCTGCGCCATCATCAGCTTGAGCCCGTCTGGGGCGGCCAATCCGACACCGCAGGAGCGCTGCGCGCCGACTGCGCCCACGCCCTAGTCAATTGCCCCGGTCTCTCTGACGCCGAACTGCTCGCGCATCTCCTCGATGCGCTCACAGACACGGATAAGACCGTTCGCGTGGAGGCTGCCCGCGCCATTGGAAATGTAGGCGGCGTCAGCGCCGCGCTGCTCCTGCGGCTCCGTGCGCTCCTGGGAAGCGACGAACCGGAAGTCCAGGGCGCCGTTTACTGCGCGTTGCTCGCCGTCGAAGGCGTTGCGGCCATTCCGCTGGTTGCCAAAGCTCTTGAAGAAGGCGACGACCTGGCCGCAGAAGCGGCCTTCGCTCTGGCAGATCAGCGCTCGCAGGAAACCCTCGGGGTGCTCATCGCCCGCCACCGCACCGGCGCCGACTCCTGGTTCGCCGGCGTGCTTCTCAGCGCCATTGCCCTGACCCGCCTGCCTGAGGCTTTTGAATATCTCCTCGCTCTCATCTCGCGTGACACCCTCGAATCCGCCGCTGCCATCGAGGCTGTCGGGCGGTCGGCCCCGAATGCTGATTTGCGAGCACGCGTGGAGCAGGCCGTCGACGAGGCGGATAGCCCTCGGCTGCGGCAGGCGTTTCGAGAATACCTCTCCCCGACCTGATCCATCTCCCCGATCCAGCTACTCGCTGGTCCATGTTTGACGCATCGATTCCGCGGGTGCTCTGATGGTTGCGGTGAGATGAGCCTCGAACTTATGAATCTCAGATTTGGCTCAAGCGCGGCTCTGTGGAGACTCAAAATGCGGGGAGGTATGGCGATGTTGACTTCGTTTCTATTGTCGGGTCTCATGTTGTGCGGATGCAGCAGCGGGGAAGGCTCAACGGCGGCCGCCAATCCCGCGCAGCAGACGGCCCCGCCCAAGGTGACGACCACCGCCGCGCAAAACGGCGCAGTCGTGGTGACACTGGCCTCCGCTACCCCCGGAGCCACCGTGTACTACACCGTGGACGGCAGCACGCCCACGGCCTCGTCGCCGCAGTACTTCGCTCCCTTTCTGGTGGCGTCAAACCTGACCGTCAAGGCCGTTGCCATCGCCTCCGGCAGCAGCGCGAGCAACGTCATCAGCCAGAGCTTTGCGCCTAACATTCCATCGGGAACGCTGGTGTGGGCGGACGAGTTCACCAATTCCACGGGCGCCAACGCGCAGCCCAATCCGCTGGTATGGACCTACGACACGGGGAATAGCGGCTTCGGCAACCATGAGCTTGAGGACTATTGCGCGTGGGGTTCCTCGGCGTCTCCGTGCAACCCAGCCAGCCCGAGTGCGTATATCAGCGCAGACGGTTATTTGCACATTGTGGCGCAACAGACTTCGCCGGGCGTCTATACCTCGGCGCGGATGAAGACGCAGGGCCTGTTCAGCTTTCAATACGGCCGGTTTGAGGTGCGTGCCCAGGCGCCGGAGGCGCAGGGCTACTGGCCTGCTGCGTGGCTGTTGGGCAACAACATCTCGACCGTGAATTGGCCGGCCTGCGGCGAGCAGGATGTGCTGGAGCGGGTGAATGCCGCCAAGACGCCGGACTGGAACGAGGGCTCGGTGCACGGAACCGGATTCACGGGCGACGTTGGCCTGGGCACGGTGTTCAATTTTCCATCGGGACAAACGGCTGCTGGGTGGCACACCTACGGCATGATCTGGACCCCGGGCAGCGTGACCTATTACATTGACAATCCGGCAACTCCCTACGTGACCTACACGACTGCGAGCCTCAAGAGCCTTAGCGGTGCAACGTGGCCGTTTGATGCGGGGCAGAGCAACTTCATCCTTCTCAATCTGGCCGTCGGGGGCGACTGGCCGGGGCCGCCGGATGCAAGCACGCCGTTCCCGTCGCAGCTGGTGGTGGACTATGTGCGGATTTTTACCAACTGAAGTCGAGTTTCTGCACTTCAATTCCCACAAATGACCTTTGGACTCGGGCAGGGCGCCGTTCGGTGCATTCGCGCTTGCGCTCTGATTTCCCTTGTGATAAAACCTAATTATTCAAGTTTGCCTCCAAAGGGCAAGCCTGAATTTCATGCAGAGTGGTTGAGGGACGAGCCCTGTGACGCCACGACAACCTGCCTGGGCAAACCAGGAGTATGGTGTCAACTCTTGCCCGGAGACGGGGAACATGAGATTCGGGGGTCGCTTTCGCACTCTTAGCCTAAGCGGCTCGCATGGTACTTCGAGTCAATTCACGTTCACTCCTTTCTTGAGCAGGTCACGCGCTCGCGCATCTTCAGTCACTCGCGTCCAAGCGAGGGACCTGTGACGATTGCTTACGAGTTGCGCTGTCGGGAATGCGGCAAGGCGTATGGGCTGCAACCGCTTTCCATCTGCGATGAGTGTTTTTCTCCGCTTGAGGTGGTCTTTGACCTCGAGTATGCGCGCACCCGCTTTACCCGCGAAGCCATCTCCCAGGGACCGCTGAACATGTGG
The DNA here is from genome assembly GCA_003162495.1 of Acidobacteriaceae bacterium. Lineage (GTDB taxonomy): Bacteria > Acidobacteriota > Terriglobia > Terriglobales > Acidobacteriaceae > Telmatobacter. The sequence goes on along the minus strand of PMOF01000101.1, from coordinate 24,458 downwards.
CGCTATCGCGCTCTGCTGCCGGTGGCCGACAGCTATGAACCGCAGACGCCGGCCGGGTTGACTCCGCTGCTCAAGGCGCCGCGGCTGGCTGAACGCATTGGCGCGCGCAATCTCTACATCAAGAACGACGCCGTCTGCATGCCGACGCTCAGCTTCAAGGATCGCGTGGTGGCCGTGGCGCTGGCCAACGCACAGGCGTTCGGGTTTGACACGGTGGGCTGCTCGTCCACGGGAAACCTGGCCAACGCCGTGGCTGCGCAGGCTGCTCGGCTGGGACTGAAGACTTTCATCCTGGTCCCCGCCGATCTGGAGCCCGCCAAGATTCTCAACACTCAGGTCTACGGCGCCACGCTGGTGCGCGTAGAAGGAAATTACGATCACGTCAATCGCCTCTGCTCACAGATCGCCGACCGCTACCACTGGGGTTTTGTGAATGTGAATCTTCGCCCCTACTACGCGGAGGGATCGAAGACGGTGGGCTATGAAATTGCCGAGCAACTGGGCTGGCGGCTGCCGGACAACATCGTGTGCCCCATGGCAGGCGGCTCGCTGATCACAAAAATCCGCAAGGCGTTCAGTGAATTGATTGCACTGGGGCTGGTGGAAGACAAGCCGGTGCGATTCTTTGGCGCGCAGGCGACCGGCTGCTCACCCATCTCCACCGCGGTGAAGAACGGGACGGACGTGATTGAACCGCAGCGGCCCAACACTATTGCGCGCTCGCTGGCGATCGGCAACCCGGCTGACGGTCCTTACGCATCGCGCGCCATTCGCGCTTCAGGCGGCTGGGCAGAGGACGTGTCGGATGTGGAGATCGTGTCAGCCATTCAGGAACTTGCGGAGACCGAGGGGATTTTTACGGAGACAGCGGGCGGTGTGACCACGGCGGTGACGGCGCGGCTTTATGCGCATGGGCGCATTCAACCGGACGAGCTCACGGTTACCTGCGTCACGGGCAACGGCTTGAAGACCACCGACTGCCTGCAGGGCGCTTATGAACAACACCGGGCCATCCGTCCGCGGCTGACCGACTTTGAAAATTTTGTGGAAGAACACAACGCCGCGAGCCAGGGATTCACTCTGGCGCAGGAGAGCTATGTCCGTTAGGGTGCTGTTACCGAATGCATTCCAGAAGCATACGAACAACGTGCGCGAAATCGCCAGCACCGCCGCCAATCTGCCGGAGCTGGTGACCGAGATCGAGGGCCGTTTTCCCGCGCTTCGCCAGCATCTGCGCGGCGAGGACGGCAAAATTCGCCGCTTCATCAACTTCTATGTCAATGAAGAGGATATTCGCTTTCTGGGCAATGAGAAGTACAGCTTTCAGGATGGCGATGAGGTGTTAGTGATTCCGTCCATCGCCGGCGGTTGATCTGAACTGATATATCCTGAGTCTGCTTCCGTACTTCTTCGATGCATCCAATCGTTGCCTCCATTCGTCGCTGGTTTCGCGAACCGGTTTTCCTTCTGGCATTGGCAGCGGGCCTGGTGGCTTTCGCCGTGCAATCGGGAGAGGTGGGCTCAGCCGACACGCAGCATCGGCTGCAATCGGCGCATGCGATGTGGACCGCAGAGCCGCCGGTGTTTCCGAATGAGTATCCGGAATTCGGCGTGCATGGGCGCGGTGGGAATTTGCAGAGCTGGTACGGCATGGGGCAGTCCCTGCTGATGCTGCCTGCGGATGTGATCGGAACTTTCCTCGAAAAGCTTCCTGTGTTTGCCGCTTACAACGGGAATGATCCCGGCGTGCGCGATATTGTGGTCAGTTATTCCATCAATATCCTGGTGACAGTGTTGACGGCGCTGGTCTGCTTCCGCTTTCTGACGCAATTAACGTTTGCAACGAGACAGGCAGTTGCCGGCGTTCTGGCGTTGCTGCTGCTGACCACCCATCTTCATTACACGCAGAACATGATGGAGAACAACTACATCTTTCTGCTCACGCTCACCGGGTTCTCTTATCAATACGAATGGCTGAGCACTGGCAGCCGCCGCGCATTGCTGATTGGTTGCGGAGCGCTGGGTCTGAACTTGCTGACGCGCTTAACCACGGGCCTGGATCTGCTGGCGGGGGCGCTGTTCATCGTCCTCGTTTTGTGGTTCCAGGGGATGCGTGGCCGCGCGCTCTGGCTCCGGTGCCGGAGTTACATGGCGATTGCTTTCCCGGTGTATTTGTCTTTCGGATTGATTGACCGCGTGTATCAGTACTATCGCTTCGGGTCGCTCTTCAATACATATGTGAGCGTGGTGGCGCGAGAAACCTTGAAGCGCAATCCAACGTGGCCTTCTTCTTATCCATTCGAGACTCCCTTTCACATTGGCTTCTTGGGTGCGCTGTTTACGCCGGAAAAGTCGATCTTCCTCTTCGATCCGTTGCTGATCCTGATGATACTGCTTGCCGCCACGGCGTGGAAAAGATTCAGCCCAGCCGTCAAGGCCTACACGCTTACCGGATTTCTGCTGCTACTGGCGTACATCGGTTTCTATGCGAGATACACGGTGTGGAGCGGCGACTTTGCGTGGGGCGACCGCTACGTCTCGACCGCCGTTGAAGTTGCAGCGCTGCTCGCGGTTCCGCTGTTGCTGCGCGATCGTACCCACAGATCAAGTGCGGTGTGGATGGTTGGATGGGCGTTGATTGCGATCAGCGCGGTGATCCAGGTAGCGTCGCTCGCCTTCTGGCTGCCGCTTGAGATTTACCAGATGGAAACGCTCGGCCACCCGAAGTTTGTGATTGGGTTGCGGCTTGAGAATATTGCGGCGTTCGCGGCTGGAAAAATGGACGCGTGGGGCCTGAACAACCACGCCATGACCGAAGACCCGTGGGACTATATCCACATCACGAGTTGGAATTTTCTTCCGTTCCAGTTGCAGCGCGCGGGCTTTGCGCCTGCCTGGGTGGTGAAGCTTGCGTTCGCGGTTTGGGCCGCGAGCCTGATGGCTTTGGCGGCGGTGCTTTGGCGAATCCGCGCGGTTCTAACGCGGCGCGCTTAGGCCGATGAGTTAGCTCTTGGCTGAACGCCTGGTTACGGTAGTGATTACTTAGATAATAAAAAAAGTTCTTCTTGACAGTTACCTTAGACTTCGGCATAATCCCACCACTTTTCGCAGCTTCCCTGAACCGAGGTGCAACATTGAAGCTTCACACTCTGCTGGTGTCTCTTCTTCTCCTGCCTGTCAGATCAGGTGTTGCCCCGGCACAAGGGAGTTCCTCGAAGCCGATTCCCCTTCCCCGGCTCAGTCCTGCGACTCCGCAGGGGGTGGAGGGCGGCTTTTGGAGGACGGATTGCAAACTACGATCCCATTCTCCGCTTTAAGAATGTCCTGTTGAAGCAACCGTTGGATGTTACCCCGTCGCTCTTCTTCGCAGATGGCACTGAGTACCGGCTCCCGGTGGTGCACCTGGAGGCTGCGGGAGTGGCAGAGATCGATGTCCGCTACGCGATTCATGACGCGCCTGCTGCCCTCCGCTCACATGTCTCCGCCTTTGGGATGGCGGGCGCGACCTATAGTTGGTCGTGGCCCGCGCTGATTCTGACTATCCAGAACCAGGATGCGATCGCCAGTCTTGACACACATAGCGCCGCACAGGCCGACATAACCACGGTTCACCCGGCTCTGAAGTCCGCCGAATCACAACAAGTCATCCGCGGGACGTGGTGGGCGCCGACTGCAAGGGCAGATGGGTATATTGCCGTGCAGAATCCCTCACTGACAGCCAAGCAGGTGGATATCGAGTTATCCGATCATGGCGGAATATTCCTGACCCGAAAAACAGTCACGCTGAGCACCCATGGAACTGCCTTCTACAAGCTCTCCGAACTCCTGGAGGCCGAACCAAACGCCGGAGACACGGGGGACATTACCATTCGCTACCATGGCGTGTCGCGCGCCGTTGTGGCCGCAGCCGGCATTGAGGACGAATCCACCGGATTTTCTTCCACCCCGCATCTCATTGAACAGCGCCAGGACCTCACCTTGCCCGCGCATCCGGTCACCATCCAGGCCGCCGGTCTGATGATGGGCAAGCCCGATCCGGCCATGCTGTTCCCCACCGGGACCGTCTTCACGCCATTTACGGTCCTGCACAACGTCTCTACGCATTCGGTAGTAGCAACGGTCTCGCTCACCTCCGACGGATTGGACGGCAAGACCGAAACGCGAACGGTTGCCCAATTGCCGCTCGCCGCCGGCCAAAGCCAAACAGTTGACTATGCGAGTTATTTGAACGTGCGCGCACCCTCCCCGATCCTCCCTCCAATTCCCATAGGAATCGAAGGAAGGCCTGGGGCAGAGACACCCGCACGAACGCCAGCTCCGGGCATCCTGGGTGGGGAGCCTGGAGGCGGGTTCGCCCATGTTTCTATTGCCTACCAGGGCCGGGAAGGCGTTCTGCTGGCCGACGTCGGCAGCGTCGACCAGAGCGGGAATTATGTCTTCGAGGTGGCGCCGGTCATCGCCGCCCCTTCGATGAGCAAAATCATCTGCTTCTGGGAGTTGCATGGAAACCGCGACACGATGGTCTCCGTCTGGAACTACACGACGGCAGCGCAGGACCTTGAATTGAAGCTACTCTACAGCGGGGGCCAATACCGGATTCCCATTCACCTCGAGGCGAACAAGGCCTACAATCTGGACATGATGACGCTAGTCCACAGCCGGGTTCCGGATCCGGATGGCGTGGTCATTCCCGACAACATCATAAACGGGAGCGCCATGCTCTCCGGCAAAGGCGGCGAAGCAGACAAGATTTCGGTTGCGGCGACAGCATCTACCTTCAGCCCGGAAGAGGGGGACTGCCACCTAGTCTGCGTAAACTGCAACGGTAATTCCGGCTTCATCGTCATACCCGATCTGGTCGACCTCGCGGTCGCCGCCTCGCAACAGCTCACCCCCTCCGCCACACTGAGCACGGGCACCACTTATACCCCAAGCGGGACCTGGTCAACGGCAAACACCTCGGTTGCGACTGTCAGCACCGCGGGAACGGTCACTGCGGCAGCTATTGGCTCCACGACTGTGACGTTCTCCGTATTGGATGTACCCATTACCACCGTTGCCTGCGGCGGCGAGCTGTGTCCGGATGTGACCATTCAGGTGCCGGTCCCGGTTAACGTGCCACCAACGTTAACAGGCACTGGCCACGACATCTGGTATTTCGGTCCGGGCATCACCTCACAGTCCTCTGGCGCGACGCAGTTCCAATATAGTGTTACGCTGACAGCGCACGGGAGCGGCACTGCCACGTGGAATGTGTCCTCAGGCAACAGTGAGGTAACTCTGACGCTCAGCGGGTCCACCGCCGCTGTCGTCAGCTCTGGGTCAGCATTCAGCTCTACTAAGCTGGATGTTGCCATCACTGTGACTATGGATGGAGTGACATCTGCCCCTTATCAGATCACTACGCATGTTCCTTCCGCAATGTCATTCGCCTCTTACACTCACACATGCAACGCTACCTTTGGGTACGAGGATTTCATTCAATATGACGTCTACGATCAGCTAGGCACAAGCTTAACGGCCAGCTACATATTCGACTTTAATGAGAACTTCACTACTCCATTTTTCGATGTTAATAGCAACTGGGGCTCAGTCAATTCTGTGCCGGCTACGGCATTACAAGGCCAAGTTGTGGACGAGATTTCAGGCGTGGTTGTGAACCAGTCGCCGTCGCAGTCGCCAACACCTGTTTGTAGTGGAAACACAGTCGAAACGGAATATGCGACACAGGATTGGTATGTAGGGAGCCTTCTAGCGGGACAGGGTGTTCTTCTACAGACCGATCAGTGGACGCGTTATGCTGATATGGCAGCCCACCTCAACATTGAGCCCTAGGGGGAAATATTTCGCGCAGGTCTTATTGGAAATGCTTCATCGTTCTAGCTTTAATGAGCCCATGCTGGGCGGTGAAAGCGTTCTGCATCCCTGTTTCTCCCGTTAGCCTTGAAAAGCTATGCGACGCGTCCGATCTTGTGATAGTTGGAAGGGTTGGTCGGTTCGTGAAGATCGGCGAGGTTCCGGTGAGCATTGGCCAAGGCACCCTTCTTGCAGACCTGAGGGAGTCTTCGGTTGAGATCGTGGAGATCCTAAAGGGCGATGAATCTGCTGGGTCTATTCTCGTGCAGGTACCTGTTCTTCTTCCACCGGGGGGATCAGTCAATTTGGATGGAATTCCCGACACCGGCGTCAAACTGCTGTTTCTGCGAAAATCCGGAGATCATCGGTATCAGGTGACGGATCCGCACCATCCATCTCTCCCTGGGGCAACCGTTTCAACTGATTCTGGCGAGCCATTGGAGAGAGTAGCGGGGGTGGAATGCCAGGTGATTTCCAGCGACTCGGCATCATTAAACGATAAGCTCGACGGGATTTGGAGTCTTAGCCGTGTAAATTCGGGATGTATAGTTCCCGCTCTTACAAAGATCGCTTCTCAGCGGTCGCCAATTCTGAGTCTGACGGCTGAGGATGAATTGGTGAAGCGAGACGACACGCTGATCCTCAGTCAGGCAATTGCCGATGCCCTCTCTGAGCGGGGCACTGATCCGGGATATTTGAAGGAGAATATACTGCATTCAATTGGCGTGGGAACACGGAGCCCGGACGCCCTCCCGCTTTTGGACCCTCTAATCAAGAGCAGCCGGGCTGAGATAAGACTCGCGGCTGCCAATGCGCTCAAAAATATCGGAACACAAGCTTGTGTTGCGCCCTTGCGGTCTCTTCTCTCGGACAGTAGCCAAAAAGTTCGGTACATTGCTGCAATTGGGCTCGCCGATATTGCGGGAATTCCAGAAATGCACCCAAGCATTCCCGAGTTTCAGAAGAATGAAGGCAAATATATTTCCTACTGGAATAATGGTATCGAGGGGCGTTGAGGCACTTTGCGGGTACGCCCCGCAGAGAATATATATATATGCTCACTGCCTCGGTCTCAGGAACTGTGCGACGAGGCAACTTCATTCGTTTGAAACGTCGAAGTGCGGATCGACGTTTTGGCCTTTCGGCTCTACCTTCACTCCACGGTGAGCACGAGCTTGCCGAAGTGGGAGGCTGATTCCATGCGGGTGAGGACTTCGCGGGCCTTGGACCAGGGAAAGGCTTCGAGGACGGGTTTCAGGGCGACGAGGGAGATGGCCTGGTTCATGTCTTCGAAGTCTTCGCGGGAGCCGACGTAGATGCCCTGAATGCGGGCCTGCTTGTGGAGGATGGAGACAACGGGGAAGGCGGCCGCATCGACGGGACCGGAGAGCGCGCCTACCTGGGCAATGACTCCACCGACGCGCAGGGCCTTGAGGGAACGGGGGAGCGTTGCCAGGCCTCCGACCTCGACCACCAGGTCAACGCCCTGTTCATCCGTCTCCTCCATCACCCATTGGTCCCAATCGGGGTGTTCGCGATAGTGGAGGCCGGCGTCGAGGCCGAGTTCCGAGGCGCGATCGAGCTTTTCGTTGCTGGAGGAGATGCCGAGTACGCGCGCGCCATAGAGCCGGGCGAACAGCAGTGCAAAGATGGACACGCCGCCGGTTCCCTGGATAAGGACATTGTTTCCCGGCTTGAGGTTGGCCACCGCCAGGGCGTTCCAGGCGGTGACGGCGGCGCAGGGAAGCGTGGCGGCCTCCTCGAAGCTGAGGTGTTCCGGAATGGCGACCAGTCCGGTTTCCTTGAGGACCACATATTCGGCCAGCATGCCGTCGATGTCTCCGCCCAGCGCCCCCCTGGTTTTAGCCGCCGAGGGGGCGCCGTCGAGCCAATTTTGCATAAAAATGCCGGCAACGCGATCTCCCGGCTTCCAGGCGGTNNTTGTAGAGGCCATTGACCATCAGCAAATCGCGATAGTTGAAAGAAATCGCACGCATCTGGACGAGCACTTCCCGATAGCCGGGCGACGGGGTGGGACGATCCACAAGCTCCAAGGAATCAATGCCAAAAGATGAAATCTGCCAAGCGCGCATGTGCAGCCTCCCTGTGTCTCAGACAAGCAACTTCAGTGTAAAGCAAGCACGAACTTCAATTCGCCGGATGCAATGCAGCGCAACCCCCGGTAGAATGAAGATATGGCTCGTGGTTGGGAAAGTAAATCCGTGGAGGAGCAGATGGCAAATGCCTTACAGCAATCGGAGGTGGGCCCCGGCAGTCACCGCGGCAAGCCTAAACCGCTCGCCGCGGATTCGGCAGGCAACGGCTTTGTGAGCGA
>PMOF01000101.1:4773-16132 GCA_003162495.1 Acidobacteriaceae bacterium | reverse complement strand
GGGCGCGCATGCCCGCGGCGTTTCAGGACTTGCGGTTGAAGAGCAGGGAATTGGCCTGATCCACCGAGGTCAACACCACGCGGGCGATGTTGACATGCAGCGGCCGGCTGACGGCCCACACGATGGCCTCGGCAACGTCTTCCGGGGTCAGCGGCGTTACGCCTTTGTAGACCTTAGCCGCACGCTCGGCGTCGCCGTGAAAGCGCACCAGGCTGAAATCGGTCTCGACCATTCCCGGATCAATGGATGTGACGCGGACCGGAGTTCCCAGCAGGTCCTGGCGGAGGCCGTCGTTGATGGCGCGCTCGGCCGCTTTGGTGGCGCAGTAGACGGCTCCATTGGGGTAGGTGATCTCGCCGGCGGTGGATCCCATATTGACTACGTGGCCGCGGCCACGGGTGACCATGCCGGGGACGACGGCGCGGGCGACGTAGAGCATCCCCTTTATGTTGGTATCGATCATCTCGTCCCAATCTTCGATTTTCCCCGCGTAAAGCTTGTCCAGGCCTCGGCTGAGGCCGGCGTTGTTGACGAGGACGTCGATTGGCGCCCATTCCGGCGGGAGTGTGTCGATGGCGGACTGGACGGCGCGGTGATCGCGGACGTCCAGATCGATGGAGTGAATAGCGGCGGCGCCACAACCGGCTGCGAGCGAGGCGACCTGAGCAAGTTTGTCGGCGCGACGGGCGGCCAGCAACAGCCGCGTGCCTTCGGCAGCGAAGGCAAGCGCGGTGGCTGCGCCAATGCCGGAACTGGCTCCGGTGATGAAGACGATCTTTTCCTTGAGACTCATGGTTCTATCCTAATCAACGGCGGAGCGAGGTGGAAGCGCCGATGAGCTGGGTGAGGTGTGTTCGTTCTCTGCTGCGCCTCGGCGTTGCGCCATACGGTATTGGCCGACGGCCCAATCCTCGTTGCCGAGGCCGGATTGCTGGGCCTGGGCAAAGATTTCGGCGAGGCTTTCGGCAAGGCTGAGGCTGGCCCCGCGACTGGCTGCTGCTTCGCGGAGCAGGCGGAGGTCTTTTGCGCCGAGCTCGATGGTGGCGCCGGGCTGCGTGGGCGGATGCAGCATCACCTGGCCATAAGCCGCGTAGAAAGGGGACTGGAAGAGGGCGCTGTTGACAGTGAGCAGGAAGACTTCCGGGTCGATGCCCTGAGATTCCGCGTAGACAAAGGCCTCGCCGAGGGAATGGATCATGGCGCTGATGAGGAAGTTGCCGCCCAGCTTGAGGGCGTGGGCCTGGCGGGGCTCGGCGCCGATCACTGAGATGCCGCGCGACAGGGATTCGAGCAGCGGGCGAGCGGTGGCGATTGCGGAGTCAGAGCCGGCTGCGACGATCCAGAGGCGGCCTTCCTCGGCGACGTTGGGCCGGCCGAAGACAGGAGCAGCCACGAATTGCTGGTTGCGGCGGGCGTGCTCGGCGGAGAGACGCTCAGAAAGCGCGACGCTCATGGTGGAGAGCGCGATGTGAAGAGCGCCGGGAGCCAGCGCGCTGAGAACGCCGGCCGATGGATTGGCGCGCGGGCCGAAAAGAACTTCCTCATTGGCCGCATCGTCGAAGAGCATGGTGAGGACCGCTTCGCTGCTGCGCGCTGCTTCGGCGGGAGTGGCCGCCAGACAGGCCCCATCGGCGGCGAGCGTCTCGGCGCGTTCGCGGGTGCGGTTCCACACGGTTACTTCGTGGCCCGCGGTAAGCAGGCGCCGGGCCATGGGCGATCCCATCTTGCCCAGACCTAAAAAAGCAATTTTCACTAAAATCGCCTCCGGCTCTATCAGTAAGAAAGAGTCTCAGAAACCGGTCGAGGATTCAACAGTGAAGATTGGCATTGACGCTTGGGAAGACGAGAACCATTTGTCTCTCGTCGAGATTTGCCTTTTCCGGGCGCGGCTACGCGGCAGGCGCGTAGGGGAAGGCTCCGCGGGCATTGCGCAGCGCAACGGCCCACCAGTGCAATCGCGCCATCAGAGTCGTCATCGATCTCCGGGCTCGATCCGGCTGCAGCAATTGCCCTGCTTCATCGAACTGCTCCCAGGCTCCGGCAAAGCTCACGGCGTCGCGGATGGTAACCGTGTGCAATTCCGCAAACACCAGGCGCAACTGCTCAACCGCGCGCAGACCGCCGGAGATGCCTCCATAGGAAACGAACGCCACCGGCTTGGCCTGCCATTCTGCGCCTACTGAATCAATGAGAGATTTGAGCGGGGCAGGATAGCCGTGGTTGTATTCCGGTGTTACCACCACGAAGGCGTCGGCCTTCGCAAGCCGCTGGCCTAGGGATGGGGAGCCGGGGCGATCTTCCGGTTCGCGCCCGCTTTGCGGCAGGTCGATTGCCGGGTCAATCACTTCAACGGAGAATCTGCCGTCGTTGGCGATCTCTGCGGCGGCCCACCGCGCCACTTTGTCGCAGAAGCGTCCCTTGCGGGCGCTCCCGTAGATCAGTGCAACTTTGATTGCGTCGTCCATGCAGATGTTTCCTCCCTGGCTTGAAATTTCACTGCAACAAGCGTACAACCTAAAGTAAACTTGAGATCAAGGAGAAAAGAAGATGCGCAAGCCAATTTCCGGCAAGATCTCCACTGAACTGACCGTGGGCCAGGTGGCGGCGCGCGCCGGAGTGGCTGTATCGACGCTTCACTTTTACGAGTCGAAAGGATTGATCAAGAGCTGGAGGAACCAGGGGAATCAGCGCCGCTATGCACGCGAAGTGCTGAGGCGGGTTGCGGTGATCCGTGTGGCGCAACGCACGGGCATCGCTCTTGCGCAAATTCGCGAAGCGCTCGAGGCGCTGCCAGACGGGAGGACGCCCACAACCGAAGACTGGATGAAGTTGTCGGCAAATTGGCGGGGGGAATTGAACGACCGAATCGACCGTTTGATGCGGCTCCGCGACCAACTGGACGGATGCATTGGGTGCGGGTGCCTGTCTCTGGCAGACTGCCCTCTTCGCAATCCGTGGGACAAGCTATCGAGGCAAGGCACTGGCCCTCGACTGCTTGATCCGGATTGAAGGGCGGGGTAAATCTCGTCGAGGAACTGCCTCAGCTCAGGAGAATCCAGCCAAGGGTACATTGGGGTGACGGACGAGTTGGCAAACGTATCCTCTTCGCGTCAGGCGCAGGCAGCCGACGGATTCGATCGGAACGCTTGCTGCAAGGTTTACCAGGTTAAAGAACGTTGATGGCGGCCGCGCCCAGGGCCAGTTGCGAGAAGATCTGAGTCCAATCAATCAGGTTGCGCAGGCCGTTGGGCCGCAATGTTTTCTCGGGGACGACGATGGTATCGCCCGGATTCAGCCGCAGCTTGCTAAATGAGTTGGGCCAGGCGCCTGTGCCTTTCGTGGCTTCGTGGCTCACGACCGAGCCATCGGCCCGAATGACAAAGGAGTGACGCCGGTCCGCGTTGCGATTCGGTCCGCCAGCCAGTTGCAAATAGTGAGCCACAGGCTGCCCTTGGTCGAAGAGGAATGAGTTCTGGTCATACACGGCCCCCACGACGTTGATCGTCTCAGGCGCAAAGGATACGACAAATCGGTCGCTATTTTCGAGATTTAAGGCGGGCACGTCCTCAATGCTTGAGCTGTCGGGGCGAAATTTTAGAACAATGCGGCCCGTGGCCCGAATCTGGCTCAGGCGAGCGCTCAGCTCCTGTGCGGCCATTTGAGCGGCAGTTACATCCGAGCTATTTGACTGTGAGGTGGCTGAGACGGCCAACGCCTGCGTGCCCCGTTCGGCTTCCATGCTTATGGTGCGGGCGTACTCATCAATGCGCTGTTGTTGCAGCAAACGAGTGGACTCCCGCGTGAACTCCGCGCCATAGAGATATGCTTTTTGAGTAAAGCCGCCGGAGCGGCGGACCAGATCGCGCAAAGACTCGCCCGGCTGCACGCTGTAAATGCCGGCATGGACGAACTCGCCTTCCAGGTCCACATACTTCGTCTGCCGTTCAAGCGGTACATGAATATCGCCCTGGGAGAAGATGGTGATGGTGTCTCCCGGCTGCAACGGGAGATCCTGGCCGGCGTCATGATTGAGAACCAGTTTGCCCAGGTCAAAAGGAATCAACGATGTCTTCAGCGTCTCCGGATCTAGACGTTCAATGACTGCGTAGTCCCAATCGATCTCAGGAGCCGATAAACGCACATCGATGCGTTTGGCCCGTCCCGGGTTGTCGGCGTCAGAGCCCTGCGTGAGTTGTGAGGCAATCGACCCGTTGGTCGCCGACTGGGCGGCCTGTCTGGCTCCAGAGTTTGCGGCACGCTGGGCGTCTTGCGCGTCAGCGGAATTCAGAGGCACTTGCGTCATAGCAGAAGTCAGGGACTCCTGGGAAACGGAATTCGTGAAGCCCTGGCTGGTCGATTCAGGATTCTGCTGATCCCGTCCGATTGTGGAGATCATGGACTCAAATTCGGGACTTGGGAGGCCGAGATGACTTCTCTTCCACCAGTAATCCCGGTTGAGCAGTGAATCCCGATCGGGAATCAGGTCGCTTAGGCGCATTCCCGGGCGCCAGCCAAAGCGACCCGGATTTGCAAGGTTTCCGCGCAGCGTGACTGTCTTCTCATACGCGGGAACAATGGGAGAGATGCGCAGAATATCTCCATCGGCAAGCGGCGCCGCGAGGCCGGTCGCGTCGAATCCAAACTCCATTGCCTGGCGGTATTGGCGCTGATCCACACGGTCCAATGAGATGCGCGCGCTTGAGGCCATCGCCGTGGTCTCTCCAGCCATGTCAATGAGATTGCCGATGGTTTCGGCCGCGTTCAGTTCATAGATCCCCGGAGTGCGGATGCTGCCCGTAATTGCCACCTGCGGTCCCGCCGGCGGGAAATAGAGTACGTCCTCCGCTTTCAGGCGGACATCCTTGGATTTGTCCCCATGAATGAGGAGTGCATACAAGTCGAAATCGGCAAGGGTCTTTCCGTCGCGGTTCAGAAGAATGTGACGAAGCGAACCTTGCGGAGATGGACCGCCGCTTGCGAAGAGGGCATCGACCAGGGAACTGAGTGAGCTGAGCGTGTAAACTCCCGCACGCTGGGCCTGTCCCGTGACATAGATCTGTATCGATCGAATGCGGCCCATGTCAACGGAAAGGTCGAAGTTGCGATAGATTCTGCCGACTGCCTGGCGAAGGTGCTGATCCAGAGCGGAGAATTGCAATCCAGCCACGGGCACAGTGCCGATCTGGGGTAGATCGATGTTGCCCGAACGATCCACGCGCAAGTTGCCGCTGTAGTTGATCTGGCCCCAGATGCGGACGCGCAACTCATCTTCCGGCCCAATTATGTAATCGGCCGTGACGGGAGCCATATCAATGGGAGCAAATGTAGATGGAACATTGCGAAACAGGCTTTCGCTGAAAACGGGGAGAAGCTGGCCGGTGGTGGCAGCTACGAATTTTTGAAACTCGGTAGGCTGGCTGGGCGGTAGAAGAGGTGCTTGCCGTTGAGTTGCGGCTCTCGGCTGTCTGCCGAGGGGCGCGTTCTCAGTGGCCGCCGTTCCCAGAGACCTAGGGATCGTTATGCCGGGTTCGTCGAGGTTGGGCTGTTGCGGGCTCCGCGGCTGGCTCTGTTGTTGATCCTGCACACATCCGTCCGCTGTGGGAGTTAACGAATCGGCGCAGTTAACAGAGGGATCCTGCTGAGGTTGGCCAGAGGCATTCCCGTTCGAGTTTTGAGAAAGAATTGCAGGCGGGGTCGCGAGCAGAAGCAGCGCGAAGGGCAGCAAACGGCGCTTTATCATTGAGGTGTTCAATTCTCCATGATTCTACCCCAGCGCGCCACCAAACTCGAAACAGCTCTGGTCGACATGAAGCGATTGAACCAGTAGAGAAGTTGCCCTGGCTGGTGAATCTTTTCAATTGTGCATGGATGTGGGGGCGGCGATGCCGGCTTCAGCGGGTGGGTTGGTCGACCCGCGGTGAAGGTCATTCTCAAAGTGTGGAAGACCTACTGCGCCGAAGGCCGTATCAGCGCGCGCCGATCCGGCTTAAGACCGCCGGAAAAGTCAGGAAGCAGACTCTGAGGTCGGTTCCCAGGCTCCAGTCCTTGACATACGAGGCGTCCAGCTTTGCGCGCTCTTCATAATTAAGGTTACTGCGCCCGGAGACCTGCCAAAGCCCGGAAATGCCCGGGGTCGCAGCCAGATAGTAGCTCAACAGGTCACCATAAAAGCCAGTCTCCGCCTCAATGATCGGGCGGGGACCGATGAGCGACATCTCCCCGCGAACCACATTAATGAGTTGAGGAAGCTCATCCAAACTCCAACGGCGCAAAAATCTGCCGATTGCAGTGACCCGGGGATCGTGGTGGAGATGCTTGCGCATTCGCCATTCCAAAACGACTCCATCCGACTGCGTGTGGACCGGATGCCTCATATCCGCGGCATGGCGGTGCATGGAGCGAAACTTCCAAATCCGAAAAGGGAGGCCGCCCAGGCCAATCCGCTCCTCCCGATAAAAGATTGGGCCTCTAGAGGTAAGAAGAATTGCGGCCGAGATCAGGAGTCCGGGAATCGCAAAAGCGATAATCATGATGATGGAGCACAGTAGATCGAAGGTGCGCTTCACATACAGGTAGCGCCAGGAATCTAGTGGAAATATTGCTGATGGCGTCTGAACTGCAAGGTGGATAGTTTCAGATGCATCCAATGTTTCTTCCAATGTGGACAAACAATAATCGACTGCCTGCCTAGGAACCGATCCCACGTTTCCCTCCATGAGGACGAGCACTGCGTTTGTAAAGCTCGGACTAGCGAACACTAATCACTATGCCCGGTTGTTTCACCCTTCGCGCTGAGATCCTGGGAGTAAGACAAGGGGCATGCAGTTCCTTGCCGCGAACGGGTAAAGAAGCTTCCCTGTTTGCCGCACAATCTAACCTCAGCTTACTAATGGAAGCGTTAGAGCAAGGATTACACACTCCACCGTGCGCCGCAACCGAAAAATACACTTTAGGTTGCATTTTAGATTTCGGGTGTATTTACCACTTAGGTAATAAGGTCATTTTATATGATTTGTGCTAAGAACTCTGTTTGACTCTCATTCTTCACTTTGTAGTCGCTGTTCAAATCGAAGTGCTTTTTTCATCTGATTTTAAATTTTTAAATCGACCTGCTTTCGAGAATGCCGACACAAGTAGGCTCGGTCTGAATTGTGTACATTCGGTTGAGTCTTGTGATTCCAGAAATGCATGGTCAAGCGTTGATGGAAGCGCAGTGGCCAGTGGTTGAGCCATTGTCGCTGAAGTCGAAGCGCCACATTGCTTCGATCCGGTGGCGTGCTGCTACTGGGGCGCGACGAGCTGGTGGGCGATGGCGAAGAGGGCGAGCTCGAGGCGTGTGGAGACGCCTGTCTTGTCGAACACGTTGGAGAGGTGGCGCTTGACGGTCTCTTCGCTGAGCGTGAACTGCTTGGCAATGTCGCGGTTGCTGCAACCTTCAACGATGGCGCCCACGACCTCCAGTTCGCGCGGGGTGAGGCCGTAGGTTTTGCGCTGCGGCACCTGGGCCTGCTGCATGAGGTCGTGAAGCGCGGAGACTAAGTTGATGACTCGCTTGCCGCCGATCCAGTAGTCGCCGCTGTAGACAGTACGGATGGCAATCTGGAGATGGCCGGCGAGAGCATCCTTGAGCACGATGCCGCGGGCGCCGATGTGGAGAGCCTCAATGATCTGCTGGGTAGTGATGAGCGAGGTAAGTAGGATGATTTTGACAGTGGGCGTTCCGGCCATGATGGCGCGCATGGCTTCGAGGCCGGGCAGGCGCGGCATCTGCACGTCGAGGAGCAGGATGTCAGGCTGGAGCTCAAGAGTTTCGGTGATGGCTTCGTCGCCGTCGGAGGCTTCGCCCACCACCTCGAAACCACTCTCTTCGGAGAGCATGTTGCGCACGCCGATGCAGACTACAGGATGATCATCTGCCAGCACGATTCGAATCGGTCTGTCCACTTGAGCAGTTAGCCTCCGGATGCCCGGACGTCCCCGGCGACGACTTTGAAGATAAGTCGCTGGATGGTTTTGGAGCAGGCAATCCCTATGCCGGAAATTCTACCTCAAGCATACGCGCCAGATTGAGGGTGGCGGTATGCAAATCGGCGAGAACGGGAAGGTTGTTATCTAAATGGTTACGATTGTGTCCCTGGGGCAAGGTCCCGTCACTGGCTTCCCGGCCAGTGGTACCCGCATCCTGGGGGGCTCGGTCGCTGGAGAGTCCGGCGTCCCAACCCGGTGACGAAGTGAGGCCGATGGGAGCTCTGGAACTCCACCCCAACGACGATGACCCTCCGCCGGGGGCCCCGGTTCGGCGAGGGTGGGCCTGGGGCGGGCAAGAATCAAGCGAACCTGACTCGAGGACCGCGCCGATGCGAGCGGCCTGGCGCGCGCCGGCCATGCCGCAGCCCCCTTTGATGGCGTGACCGATGCGGCGGATCTCAGCGTCGTCGCCGTTGGCGATGGCGAGTTGAAGCAAGGGCAGGCGCTTGGCAAGATCGGCAACGATGGCGGAATAGATTTGGCGCACCGCGGCGTCGGACATGATCTGGCGAAGCTGAGCCAGGGTTTCAGCGTGCACGACCGGCTCATCGGAAATCGATGACGAATTGGCACCCGCCGTCTGCAGTCCGCGCCTGGGCTGGACGGCGTCTTCTTCGAGCAGCCTGCGCAGGTCGTCGGGGTCAAGCGGCTTAAGCAGGAATCCGTCGCTGGCGTCAGCCACATCGTCCGGCGCGTCGCTGGCGCTCATGGCATACACGCGGGCATCTGTCTGGGCGCGGAGCGCTTTAATCAAAGGGATTCCACTGAGGCCGGGCATCTGGGCATCCATCAGGATCACACCGGGAACGCACTGCGCGGAGACGATAAGTGCCAGCGCCGCCGTTCCGCCGGCCGCGGTGTGGACGTTGAAGCCGCTCATGGTGAGGACGGTGGCCATGACTTCGCGGCTGACCATATCGTCGTCAATCAGCAGGACTAAGGGAAAGCTCCGCTGGGCCTCAAAGTTGAACATGGTCTATTGTGACATCTACGAAGGCATAAACGTGCCGAAAATATGGCTTTGGCGCGTTGCCAGGGTAGCTAAAGTCACATTCTGTCTGGCCCTTTTGGGGCATGGCCCATTCTGGAATGATCGGCGAGGAACTGGCGAAAATCTGGGTTTGGCCGTATCGATAAAAAGGGCCGGGGTTTCTGTGGGCAAGGCCCGGAATTCAATTGCCGATGACCAGCACCTGGAAACTGCCGTTCACGGGAACGGGCTGAAGTGAGCCGATGCCGCCGGGCTTGGCAAGGTTGATGCCCATTAGATCGGTGACCAGGTAGACCTCGCCGGAGGCCGGATTGACGGCCAGTGTGCGGGCGCGCTGGCGGGTGGGCAGATCCTGAATCACAGCATAGGTGTCGGTGACGTCCTGGTGGATGACGGTGAGGCTTCCCTGCGCGCCTCCGTTGGCGGTGTAAATGAGCGAGTGGTTTGCGTCGTAGGCGATGGCATCCGTGCCGGGGCCGGTGGGGAGCGAGGTCACAAACTGGCCATTGGAGGCATTGAGCACGACCATCTTCATGTTGTTGCAGGCAACGAAGAGTCGCTGGTCGTTGTGATCGACTGCCAGGCTGCTGGACGCGGGGCAATCGGACCCAAGGGTGAAAATGTTCATGCGGTTCTGGGCGGAGTTGGGCAGATGGGACTCAAAGCTCCAGTCGAGAATCTGCGGTGTGACAGGCTGCGTTGGCGCGTCGGATGAGGACGGAGCGGTTGGGTTGCGCAGCAGGGTCGCAATCGCCCCGGCATCGAGGTGGGCAATCTGGTTGCGGTTGACGACGCTGATGAAGACCTGGCCGTTGCCGTCGCTTTGCGCAAAGCCCAACTGGCCGGGCATGAGGATTTCGCCGAGCGGCTGACGGGTTTGCGTGTCGATGACGGTGACCGAGGTCTTGATTTCGCTTTCGCGGTTGGGCTGCTGGCCTTTGTTTTGCGGCAAAGCGCCAGCGGCCGCGGTGGTGCAGACGGCGAAGAGCAGGCGGTTCTGGGGATCGAAGACCAGGGCGCGGGGGGAAGGACCGGTAGGAATGCCGGCCACCACCTGGAGGGAGCGGCGGTTAAAGACCTTGACCTGGCCGGCGGGGCCGTCGCTGACGTAGCCGAACTCGCCGGTGTCGTCGAGGGCAATGTCGTGGGCCTGGCGCAGTCCGGTGACCTGGCCGGTGACGGCGCCGGTCTCCACATCGACCACCTGAACCACGGGGCCGTGGGCGATGAAGAGCTGGAGCGCGACGGGATCCAAGGTGAGGTAATCCCAGTTGCCGACGCCGCCGATGATCCAGGTTTTCTTGATGGAGTAGGGGTGGTCAGGGAGAGCCGTGGCGCCGGGAACCTGCTGGGCGGGGAGGGATGCGGGGAGGGCGGCGCAGGCCATCAGGCAGAGGGCGCGGAGTTTGTTCATGCGGAGGGCTCCTGATAGATAGATGCCAGGATCAGGGGCCAGGGACCAGGGAACAAGCTCCACTCACCGCTTGAAATGTGCGAAGACAGCTTCGTTGGCGGCGGCTGAAAGTGATGGCGGAAGAGATGCTTAGGTCTTTTCTGTACTGTCTACTTGTGTACAGAAGTGGAATTGACACCTATTTAACCTACCCATAGAGTTCTCACATGCCACTAGATCTGACCACGGTGCGTCAAGCGCTTGAAAACGATGAGCTTGAGCCGTGCTTCCAGCCTATTGTTGAACTTCACACCGGCAGATTGGCCGGTTTTGAAGTCCTGGCGCGCTGGAAGCATCCGCAGCTGGGCTTGATCCTGCCGGAGAATTTCATCTCACTTGCCGAAGAGGATGGGCTGGTGGGACATCTCATGAAACAGATTTTGCGGAAGGCATTCCTTTCGGCTCCGATCTTGCCTGCGCCCCTGATGCTGGCTGTGAACGTTTCGCCAACCCAGTTGCGTGAAGCAAGCCTGCCCAGTCAAATTCGTGAAGCGGCTGAGGGAGGAGGGTTCCCGGCGGAACGGCTGACCGTTGAGATCACGGAAAGCGGGCTTCTTAACAACCTGGTGATTGCGAACAAGATTGCCAATGACTTGAAAGCTATGGGCTGCAGACTTGCGCTCGATGACTTTGGAACGGGATATTCGAGCCTGCGCCATCTGCAAGCGCTCCCGTTCGACGAGTTGAAGGTCGATCGAAGCTTTGTGAGCTCCATGACCGACAAACGCGAGAGCCGGAAGATTGTGGCCGCGATCGTGGGCCTGGGGCACAGCCTCGGCTTGACTACTGTGGCGGAAGGAGTGGAGACCGAGGAACAGGCGGGCATGCTATTGCGGCTCGGATGCAAGATGGGGCAGGGATGGCTCTACGGGCGGCCTTTGCCTGCC
>PMOF01000101.1:0-4722 GCA_003162495.1 Acidobacteriaceae bacterium | reverse complement strand
CAGGCGATCTTTGACGGCGCTCCGATGGGTTTGTGTTTTCTTGACTGCAATCTTCGCTACGTGAGCATCAATCAGCGGCTCGCCGATATGAACGGCGCTACGGTGGAAGGCCACCTTGGAAGAACCTCGAAGGAAATGATTCCTAAGTTGTATCCGCGGGTTGAGCCGTACCTTCTTCGCGCTCTGCAGGGCGAGGCGATCAACGATGTCGAGGTCTTGAGGCCAGCCAACTATCCCTGGGCCATGGACACCAAGATCGTTTGCTCGTATCAGCCGGCTTTCGATGAGGCCGGCGAAGTGATCGGAGTTTCGGTGGCGGTGGTGGACAAGACAGGGTGGACGCGGGCTCATGAGCGGATCCGCGGCAGTGTAGAACAATCTATCAGCTAAATTAAAGAAACCTTGCCCTCTTTGAAAATGAATTGGATACCAGAACAGACACAAGCGATTGCGTTTGCAGCATTGCGCAAACCCGCTTGAGTCTGGGAAACACGCGCCGATGTGACCTGCTCAAGGCGAGAAAGATCAATCCAGGAAGGTTACATAGGGTCGCCATGGGCCTACTGCGTCGCGGTATTCTCCGGCCATGGTTTTCATGATTTGGGAGATGTGGCCTAAGTCGTGAACGACCCAGGTGGCTAACAAGTTGGCCAATGTAACTGGACCTAACTCGGGATGCAGGCCGGGAAGAGTGAGTTGGTGAGGCTGAAGGTTCAAGTCGCGGAGGGTTTGAAGACTTTGGCGGCGCAGCTCGGCAAACTCGGCCAGTAACTCTTCGACGGACTTGCCGGCGATCAGAGGCTGAAAGGCGAAGCGGTCAAAGGGATCGAATGCTTTTGTGGCCTGGTGGTCGAGGATGATTTGGATGCGGGGAATCCAATCGGTCATTTCGCCGTGCATCAGGTGACCGATTACATCGATGGGGCTGAAGGCCTCGGGGGCAGCTCGGCTGTTCAACCATGCCGGGGATTTGCCGCGGAGCAGAGCGTCGAGGACGGCGGGGGTCTGAGTGAGGACTTCGACGGCCTGGTTGATTTGGAGTTGCATTGTTGTTTGTTCCTTGGCGAGCGGGGATTCGGTTCGATTGTACGCTTTGCGCGAAGGCGAGATCGTATGCGCGGCTGGATTGCATATTTAGTTTTGTGGTTTCCCACCCATCCGCAAAGGGCGCGGATGGATGGGGCACCCGACTGACTCGGATATTTGGTTTTTTGGTTTCCCATCCTTCCGCAAAGAGCGCGGAAGTATGGGGCACCCGGCACCAAGCTGGAGTGGATATTTAGTTTTGTGGTTTCCCACCCATTCGCAAAGGGCGCGGATGGATGGGGCACCCGACTGACTCGGATATTTAGTTTTTTGGTTTCCCACCCATCCGCAAAGGGCGCGGAAGGATGGGGCACCCTGCTTCGCTCAGGATGACAAATCTTATTGATCAGGATGGGAAGTTGCAGTTATTCGCTGACGGCGGAGATTTCGTGGAGCCAGCCGGGCTGCTTTAATAACTCGCGGGGACGGGAGCCATCGGCGGGGCCTACTAAGCCGTCGCGTTCCATTAAGTCGATCAGGTGGGCGGCGCGGCCGTAACCTATGCGCAGGCGGCGTTGTAACAAGGATGTGGAAGCTTTGCCGAACTCGAAGACTAATCTCACGGCGTCGTCGAACATAGGATCGTTTTCGTCGGGGTCGGAGTTTGAGCCTTCGACGGAGACGCGCTCGTCTTTGGGTGACTCGAGGAAGCCCTCGACATACTCAGCCTGACCTTGATCTTTCCAGAAGGCGACGATGGCGGCGGTTTCTTTTTCGCTGACGTAGGGGGCGTGGAGACGCAGGAGACGGCTGGTGCCGGGAGGGAGAAAGAGCATATCGCCGCGGCCCAGCAGGGCCTCGGCGCCGTTGGTGTCAAGGATGGTGCGCGAGTCGACCTTGGTGGCCAGGCGGAAGCTGATGCGGGTGGGCACGTTGGCCTTGATGAGGCCGGTGATAACGTCGACCGAGGGACGCTGGGTGGCGAGGATGAGATGGATGCCGACGGCGCGGGCCATCTGCGCCAGGCGGGTGATGGATTCCTCAACGTTGGCGCGGTCGAGCATCATGAGGTCGGCGAGCTCGTCGATGATGATGACGATGAAGGGCAGCGGCTCGCTGTCTTCCTCTTCTTCGAAGAGCGAGGGCATGGAGCCCTCGAAGAGCTTGTTGTACTGGTCGATGTTGCGGACGCTGCGGCTGGCGAGCAGCTTGAGGCGGCGTTCCATCTCGCGGACGGCGTTGCGCAGGGCGTTGGCGGCCAGCTTGGGCTCGGTGATGATAGGCGTGAGCAGGTGGGGAATGCCTTCGTACATGCCCAGCTCGACGCGCTTGGGATCGACCAGGATGAGGCGAACCTGCGCGGGGGTGGTGCGGAATAACAAACTCATAATCATGGCGTTGATGGCCACCGATTTGCCGGACCCGGTGGAGCCGGCGATGAGCAGGTGAGGCATCGTGGCCAGATCGGCGGGGACGATGCGTCCGTTGATGTCCTTGCCCATGGCGATGGTGAGGCGGCCCTTGGCGCGGGCAAAGATTTCCGACTCGAGGACGTCGCGGAGGTGGATGGTTTCGCGGTCGTGATTGGGGACCTGGATGCCGACGGTGGATTTGCCGGGCATGCGCTCGATGAGGATGGACTCGGCGCGCATGGCCAGGCAGAGGTCGTCGGCCAGGCCGGTGACGCGGGAGTATTTGACGCCGGCTTCGGGCTTGAATTCGTAGGTGGTGACCATGGGACCAGTATTGATCTGTACCACCGTACCGCGGACATCGAACTCGGCGCACTTTTCGACCAGCACGCGGGCCTCTTCGCGGAGCAAGTCCTCGCGGACCGCGAAGGGCGCCTCGCCGTTGTGGAGCAGGGTGCTGGGCGGGAGCTTGAAGCCCGAGACGGATTTTGGGGCGACCGTGGCGGTGCGCACTTCGGCGTCGGCGCGAGCGTGAATGGCCACCTGCATTGGGGCAGACGGCGCTCGCGTGCCACCCGGGTTGGTGGTCTCTCGGGCCTCGGATGCGAGGCCTGTGGCGCCCAGGGTGGATTGGGCAAGTCCGGGGCCGATCGAGTGCGGTTGGACGGGGACTGGAGTTGGCGCGGACTCAGGGACCGAGTGCTGGGTTGCGGAGCGCTCCCAGATGCTGGGCTTGCGGGTGCCGGCTAGATCCTCGTCTTCCACGGACGGCATGGGAGCGCGCTGGAAGGCGGGAATGTCTTCGAGCGAGGTCTGGCTCATGTTCTGGACGCGGTCGCGGCGGCGGAAGAAGCTGGCGAAACGGCTGGGACGATGATCGGCGTCGCCGGACTCCGCATCGGGGTCGGCTGGGCGCTGGGATTCGAGCTCGGCTTTGCGCTCGGCGCGGGCTTCGCGCCAGTTGCGCCAGCGGTCGTGGAAGGCGACGACGTGGATCCAGCGTTCTTCGATGCTCTCTTTGAGCGCCGAGAAGCTGACGGCGGAAGCGAAGTAGAGGCCTGCAGCCGCGAGGATGCCGGCCACCAGCCAGGCGCCCTGAATGTTGATGTAGCCGACCAGGACAGCGGAGACGATGCGGCCGACCACGCCCTCGATGGGGAGCAGATGGAACCAGCGCCAGTGCCAGGGGAGCAGCCCGAAGACGGCGGGCAGGAAAATCAGGGCGAGCAGGGTTCCGGTCCAGCGCAGCCAAGGCGAGCCGCTGGGGCGGGAATGCATCCAGGTCCAGCCGAGTCCGCCCAGCCAGAGGGGCAGGAAAAAGGCGGTCACGCCGACGGACTGGAGGAGCAGGTCGCTGATCCAGGCGCCGAAGAGACCGACCCAGTTGACCACTGCATGGGGCATAGCCGTATCGGTGGCGGTGTTCAATGAGGGATCGGAGGCGTGCCAGGTGGCTATCGAGAGCAGCAGGAGGAGCGAGACGAGCATCAGCAGCAGCCCGAGAAATACGTTCAGAGGGCGGCTTCGCGTGGGCGACAGGACGATGGAAATGGGTTTCATGGCTTGGACGCTCCCGCTCGATGGCCGCTCAGGAATCTGCCGCGGGCGAGCCAAAGGAGCGGAGGAAGAGTCCCAGAGCAGCTTTTATTATCGGTGGGCGGGCAGGGGATTCCGGGGGAAAACGCGCCGGGGGGAACCTTGGTGTGGACCCCCTGCCAGGAGCGTCTAGCCTATTGAAGACCGCGCATTGCCTTCTAGGATTTCTGCTTTTAATTCGGAAGACTTACCTGTCTTCCATGAGGGAGTGTGGAAGCGGGCACGATAGAGCGTCGAGGCGCGGCTGTGTTGCCGCGCTCAAGGGGGCGAGGAATGCAAGCGAACTCGGCCTCGAACGCATCGCTGTCGGCTCCGACGATATCGCATGGCGCCTTAACACCCGACCAAGAAGAACCCTAGAACTGGTTGCATAAATGAAGTCTTGAAAGGGCACGACTTCAGTCGTGCCGCAGAAGCTGCCTAAAACCCATGGCTTTAGCCCCTGAGGGATGCTCTGCGCTGGTCAGGCAGCATTTATGCAACCAGTTCTGGGATGAAACGCTCCCGCCGATTATTCCCTCCAGAAGGAGCAATCGACTTCGTTCAACGCCGGTCAGCTTAAATCGCACCTGTTGCACTTGTGCATTTAACCCGCCCACCCTGACGCTTGAGGTTTGTTCAAGACCGGCCATCCGCCAAACGAGGAGAAGCAGTGGGCGTTCGAACACAAAGCGTAGAATGAGATGAG
>PMOF01000075.1 GCA_003162495.1 Acidobacteriaceae bacterium | reverse complement strand
GATATGGACATGGGGCTCTTCCGCAACATTAAGTTCGAGCGTGGAGTCGTATTCCAGCTCCGCGGCGAGGCCACCAATATCCTCAACTGGGTGAGTCTCAACAACCCCACCGCAAGCCTCGCGTCGGGCAACTACGGAAAGATCACGTCGGCTGCAGGCACCCAGCGCATCCTCCAGGTGGGCGGCCGGCTTACCTTCTAACCAGTCATTGCTTCTATCCTGTGCGCCTGCTCCCCGTGAGCAGGCGCATTTTTTCGGTATCTGGCAACTTGGCAAATAGTAGTTCTACATTCAGAAAGGAAATATGAAAGACCGTGGGTTAGTATTCACGCCGGCAAATGCCACAGCTTTATCATCTCCCGAGCCCGGAATGCGGCGCCAGGTTTTGGCCTATAACCAGAATGTGATGTTAGTGCGTCATCAACTTTCAAAAGGGTGGAAAGGAACAAGTCACAAGCATCCGCATGAGCAACTTGTCTATGTCGTGAGCGGGTGCATAGTGTTCGAGGCCGGCGGTAAGACTGCAGAATTGCGCCGCGGCGACAGTGTTGTCGTGGAGGGCGATGTCGAGCATCGGGCAATAGCTCTTGAAGATTCAGAAGTGCTGGATGTGTTTGTGCCCTATCGCAGCGACTATGCGCAATGACGGCAGCCAGACACCGATGCACTCCGGCGCAAAACCTTCTCAGCCGCCTACTGGAAGCATCTGTGCTCAACTCGAGAACTCATCGCTTTTGAGCGCCATTCTTAGCGTTTGGCCCAGGTAATCACAACAGGGTGCTCCTGCAATTGCTGGAATTTCTCCAGATAATCATTCCAGTCCGCCGGGGCCGGCATGTCGGCCTTAGACCAGCCCGACCCGGCGAAGTATGTAAAGGGCTCGCCCGAGCGCCGCTCAAAAAGCATCAGCGCATGATTGGCCGCGGTCAATGTCTTCGCATGCTCAGAAGGCAGTGAAACCAAACCCGTGGCAATTCTGCCGGCCGTTGGATCTTGCGGCGTGTCCCACACGGAGGCAACGCTTCCGCCGGCGGCCAATGTGGCATCGGCCCCCTCGTGTATGGCGATGCCTGCCGCCAAGTCGAGGGGTTTATATCCATCGAAAGTGTAGGTCGATACGATCTTATTCAGATGGGTGCCGGCATCCAGAGTGATCGTCTTCGTCTCAGACACCAATTGCCCGTTGGCTTCCCAAGGCGCATAAGAAAGCTGGAACGCAAAGCGGATTGGACCATTGGCAAGCATCGCCAGGGCGGTGTAATTTTTCGACACAAACAGCTTGCCATCTGCCCAGACTGCTGTACCTCCACAACCTCGGGATGGGCCAACATAGTACGAATCAAGCCCCTGCCCATTGTCCTTGTGATAGGAAAGCATGGGATTATGCGTGCGGGCGCCTTCCTGGTCACGCTTGTAGAAACTGTCGATTACAAAGTTTGGGATGCGCTTTGACCACACATCGATACCAGAAGTAATCTCGCCGGCCGCTTGCAGCGCGGGCCCGTACACGCGGTAGGCGACGACTTGGTTTTCCCACGCGAAATCGTCTTTGCGCTCAGGGGCCTCGCGGCCAAAAACGAGCGGCTGCTGCGCCGGTGCTGCCGCATCGATGTGGAACAATACGTCCTCCACGCCTTTGGAAGGCAGCTTGACGAGTAGAAGCAGTGTATCCGGGTCGGCGCCCGGCCGGGCGCTGAAGAGCTGACTTGGGATGCGCTCATGAGTCGCAGCATCGGTGGCGACGAGAGACTGCAACTGCGTTGCAGAGTAATGCAGGTGTTTGGAGATGTCACCCAGCGGGATCTCGATGACTTCCTCGGTGCGATCAACGTTGAGCGGATTGATAAGGCGCAACTGTTGGGACCACGCGCTGGGTTGCAGCGCCGCCAAGCCGATCGACAGGCTGGTTGCGCACAGAATCATGGATGGCCCAGGCCGCCAGCCGCAGTAATGCGGCAGCAACCTTAGACATTGGGATTGTTTATCCATATGCAGCCATCCTCACTTGGCCATGAACTTCATCGACAAAGCAGTTTCTTTGTCATCCGGCCTCGTTCAACTCAATCCAACCCTAACGGTAGCAGCTCAAAAAATCCTGAATCAGCGGGCTAGTCGATATATTTCCGATCCCGCCAGAAGAAATGCGCCAGTGCCGTAGACATAGCTCGACGTGGCAGTGAACGCGCCGGGCGCCGCACCTACGGGCTGGATGGACCCCAGCCGGCCGTCCTGATAAACATGAGAGAGAAGTCCCTGCCATGCTCTCTTCACGACGGGCGTGTATTTTTTCCGATCGAGAAGCCCGGAGTTGATCCCGTAAGCAAATCCATAGGCATTGAAAGCTGAACCGGAGTTCTCAGGGAGCGGATAGGCCGCTTGATCGAGCAGACCCGCCCTCCACAGACCGTCTGCTCCTTGCAGCGCGGCGATTGCTTCGGCCATCTCCCGAAACTGGGCGACGTAGCGAGGGCGCGAAGGATAGTCGGCGGGCATCTCGGCCAGCACACGCGCCAGGCCGGCGAATACCCAGCCATTGCCGCGCGCCCAGAATACTTTGCTTCCGTTTGTCTCGTGAGCTCCGAAGAACGACTTATCGCGAAAGTACAGATGGTCCTTCGGGCTGTAGAGAAGGTTGGAGGTAATCCACCATTCGTGGTCCATGAAGTCCAGGTACTTGCGATCGCCGGTTTCGCGTGCAAGTTTGGCCAGCACGGGCGGCGCCATGAACAACGCATCGCACCACCACCACAGCGGCTTCTCCGCATCGTCCGGCAGCTGCATCATTGCATCCATCCGCTGTCGTGTTGGCGCGATCATTGCCTGATCGCGGTAATGAGAATAGAGATCGAGATAAGTCTGTCCGATGGCTTGATCGTCCGCATGCTGAATACGCGGGCCAAGCTGCCACTGGAACCCCTTGCTCATCTCCAGCATAGCGTCCTGGTATGTCTTGCCGTTCGCGGCCTCGGGCACCGCCATGAACCCAGCGTAAAGGGCCGCGAATGTCCAATCCTGATTGAAGTTAGCGCGAGCCTTTTTCAACTGCCAGTCCGCCACCTTCTGGATCGCATGGCCGACATCTTTTCGGGTGAGCTTTGCTGAAAGATCGGAGGCCAAGGGAAGTTCAGTGGTTGCCGAATCGCCGGCCGAAGCATTCCTCTGGGCAGTGGTCGTCTGTCCAAAGAGGGCGGGCGAGATAAACAGCAATGCGACTGCAAACGAACTCAAGCCTGGAAGTTGAGCTTTTCTGGATGCGTAACTCGCCATGGCTTCAATTTGCAAATTGCCGGCGTTATCAGATTCGCAGCGAAGCTCCTTGTGCGCACATTGTGCAACCGCCATCGGGAATCTCTCGGGGCATAACGTTATTGATTCGGATCGAATGTACAACAGGGCCAGCTTCAGTGTCAATTGGCGGCAACGGGGTTCTCTGAAGCGGAGAAACAGAGTATCGCTGTAGTCGCCGCGCTGTATCCTGAATTAGACGTGGGCCTGGCGGATAGTGAGAAATAGAAACAGGCGCACAACCAGATAGTCGGTGCCCGGAATGGTGAAGAGCAGGCCTTCCCGCACGCATCTTGTCCAAATGGATGGGATTATAACGTTATCGATGCTGTTGAGCGGAGAAGCCGCATTCTGGAGCGTATGCAATTTATTTTTAAATTAGAATCGATGCTATCAACAGTGGTTGTTTGCCTCACTCCCTGGGTGTATTCTTGATCGCAGATGGCGTCGATATCGTTATTGCTTATGGAGGAACCCAGTGAAAATACTGCAAATGGCGGACGTGATTCGTTATCGTACGATGAGCACCGAAGAATTGCGCGAGACGTTTCTTGTCGCCGATCTTTTTCAGCCAGGGCATATCGAATTGAGGTACGTGGATCTCGATCGTACCGTGATTGGCTCGGCTGTACCGAGCGGCCCACCGCTGCGTTTGCCCACCGACGATGCGCTCAAGGCATCCTACTTTACCGAGCGTCGCGAGCTGGGCATTCTCAATATAGGCGGCGCCGGCCAGGTCACGGTGAATGGCGTGCCATTCGAGCTCAAGAAGCTGGATGCTTTGTACGTTGGCCGTGGAAATGAAGAAGTCAACTTTTCCAGCGCCGACGGAACGCAGCCGGCGGAGTTTTATCTACTGAGCTATCCGGCCCATAGTGTTTATCCAACCAAGCTCATTCGCTCTGGCGAGCAGGCCAGGGTGACGCTTGGCGCCGCTGAAACAGCGAATCTGCGCGAGATCACAAAACTCATTCACCTGGAGGGAACGCGCAGTTGCCAGTTGGTGATGGGCTTCACACAGCTCGCCTCGGGAAGTGTGTGGAATACGATGCCTCCGCACACGCACATGCGGCGATCGGAAGTGTACCTGTACTTCGATGTCGACGCCAATCAACGGGTCATTCACCTGATGGGTCCGGGGCACGAGACGCGCAACATCGTGATCGCCAATAAGCAGGTGGTCGTCTCTCCCGGTTGGTCGATTCATGCCGGTGTGGGGACCAAAAACTATACGTTCTGCTGGGGAATGGGTGGGGAGAATCAGGTCTATAGCGATATGGACGCCTTGGCGATTGCGGAGTTGCTTTAACCGAAAGAGAGCGCCCCTTGATCCTGGAGAAATTCAGCCTGAAAGGTAAGACCGCGCTGGTGACGGGATCGTCTCGCGGCCTGGGCGCAGGCATTGCTATGGCGCTGGCCGAGATGGGCGCAAACATCGCAATTCACGGCTCGCGGGCTGTACCTGAATCCACCAGGCAAATGCTCAGTAGCGCAGGAGCGAACCCGTTCGCGGTGGTGGGCGATGTGAGCGATGCCTCAATGTGCGAGCAACTCATTGAGCAGGTGTTCCACCATTTCGGCGCCATCGACATTCTCGTCAACAACGCCGGGACAATTCGCCGCGCACCGGCCATTGAGCACTCTGAAGAAGACTGGAAGACTGTCATCGATACCAACCTCTCCAGCGTCTTCCGCCTGACCAAGCATGCCGGGAAGCATATGCTGGCACAGGGTTCGGGAAAGGTTATCAATATAGCTTCGTTGTTGACATTTCAAGGCGGAGTTTTTGTTCCTTCGTATGCCGCGGCGAAAGGCGGCGTGGGACAACTGACGAAAGCCTTCGCCAATGAATGGGCTGCAAAGGGTATCAACGTGAATGCCATCGCGCCAGGCTACATGGAAACGGACAATACCGAGGCATTGCGCGCAAATCCGGAGCGATCCCGGCAAATCATGGAACGGATTCCTGCTGGAAGATGGGGTCGCCCTGAGGACCTGGCGGGCGCGGTCGTCTTTCTCGCATCGCGCGCCAGCGACTATGTGCATGGCCATGTGCTGGTTGTCGATGGCGGGTGGTTGAGCCGTTGATCCATTCGAAACCGAGCGCAAATGCTGAGATATTTGTGTCCAGCCGTTTCGGAGGCGATTCATGAAAATGTCGATAGCAACAGGGGTTGCCGCAGCATACACCGGGCCTTTTTGCCCACCTCAAGGTGAAAGAGAAGTAGTCTATCGCGATGACCTTGTCCGGCAGGGGCTATTCTTTTTATAAGCAGCCGCATGACCGGCGAATGATTAAGTCGGTGGGAAACAGCATCTTTGCTCTCTGCATTTCCGCCGGCCGGCCTTCTCGCAGGGCGTTAATTTTCTTGAAGAGAAGCTCGGCGGCCGAGCGTGCGATCTCGGTTGGCGATTGACGCACGACTGTAAGCGGGGTGCCGAGCACCTCGGCAAGCTCAAAGTCGTCGAACCCTACGACTGCGATGTCCTGCGGGACTCGCAGCTTTTGATGGTGAAGCGCCTGGATGAGGAGCACGGAAGAGATTCGTTTCACCGTGAATGCCGCAGTGGGCCTGTCTTTGGCGGCAGCCCATCGAAGTACTAGCGCCTGCATCGCCTCAAGTGTGCTGACATCGGTAGAGAGAATCGGCTTGAGACCAGCGCCACGCATTGCAAGCTTGTAGCCCTCGATCCGTTCCCGCACCGTATAGCTGCCTGAGTCGAAGCCTACACAGGCAATACGCTTGTGACCATGTTCGATCAGGTGCCGGACACCTTGTTCCGCACCCTCTCTGTTCTCGACAAGCACCGCGTCCGCTTGCACTCCATGAGCGGGTCTGTCGAGAGCGACAACAGGAATGCCGCTCTCTTGCAGTAACTTCAAACGTCTTCCGTCACTGCCTGAAGTCACAATGAGCAGCCCGGCAATTTGATGTTTTTGAATTGACTCAAGCTGCCTGTCCTCAACCGCCGCGCTTCGACCGGTGGCCACCACAAGGGTTTGATAGTCGTGGCGAATGGCCACTTCCTGAACCGCGTGAAAGCAACTGGAGAAAAAGTCGGACAGATCGGGAACCACCAGGCCGATGGTCCTTGCCGTCCGCCCTTTCAGCATCCGCGCCGCATCGTTGGGAGAATAGCCGGTTTTAGCAATCGCTTTCATGACTTTGGCGCGCGTGGAAGCCTTGACACTCGGATGATTGTTGATCACGCGCGAGACCGACATGACGCCGACCTTCGCCTCTTCTGCGACATCGATGATTGTGGGTGGCCGGTCTGACCTTGCCGCTTTGGGCATTGTGATTTTCGAGAACCTTATCTATTCCCTCATTCCAATATACAGCCAGCTTGGAGCTGATTGGAGAAGAGGAGTGACCTGAGTCGCAAGGGGAGAGGACGGCCAAAATAGCGACGGTCGATGCGGCAGAAGGATCGAACCCTGGCTTGTTAGCGAACCGGGGCTTGGAACCATGAATTGGAATCAGGACGTGATCGGATTTGGGGGCGATGCAGGGAGCTTCCCGGTTTCCAATGAGGCCGAAGAACTCAGCGATTGACGCCCGCAGCGGCTGCAAAGCCCGCAGACTGGTCCACTGGGACAGTGCTGGCTGCCGGCGGGTCCGCGAATGAGGAGTTCTTGGCGTTGATAGCGCCGGAGTAATCCGGGCCAAGGCCCAGTTTCTTGAGGGCGCGGGAGTCGGGCATCAGTTTGGTCTGCCACCCTTGGTCGGCCTGGAATTTTTGCATGGCCGCCTGAGTGGTTGAGTCCCAGTTTCCAGTGGCTTGGCCGCTCAGGTAGTGTTCGCGGATCAGAGCCTGTTGAATCTCCCTGGCCCGCGCCGGCTCGATGGCTTGCTGGCCGTGCAACCGATGCTTCTTCAGAGAGGCCTTGTGGGAGCTATGCGCGTGGGCGCTTGTCCGTGACTGATTGACACTCGAAGCCAATGCCGGAGATACGGCCAAAGCCGCCGACAGCCATAACGCCAAGCTTGCTCGGAATGAGATCACGCTCGCTCCACCTCTCATGAAACACAGGTTGGCCCGCGACTTGAACTTTAGTCTAGACGACCGTCCCAAATTGCGACGAGATGAAATGCCGATCCCTGAACGGAAGTAACCCGTCAAGGCAAGGCGCCGGCCGCGTAAAATCCGCCGCCGACGCCGTCGAAGGCTACTCCAAAGTACCGCCCAAGTAGTTGATTCCATTGTCTGGATGGCGCGGATCAACGACCTCGAAGACTACGTCGTCGCCGACCTTGAGTTTGCCGACCACGGCGTCGTATTGATCCTTGGTTCCGGTGGGTTGCCTGTTGATGCGCAGGATGACCAAGCCGGGTTCGAGGCCCTGCAGATCAGCGAACGAACCGGAACGCACCGACTGGATCACCACTCCCTGGGTGTGCAGTTTGCCGGCAGTGGCCGGTGAGATGTCGCGGACTACGAGGCCTAGTTTGGCCTCGCCCGCGTCGCCTCTCTCGTCGGGACCCGCTTCAGCCTGTTGGTTGGCCTGATCGGCAAAGACCTTGTCGAGGTCGCCGATGGTGACCGTGGTGTCGCCCTGCTTGCCGTCGCGCAGGTAGCCAAGGCGAATCGAACTGCCCGGGTGGCGGCTGGTGATCTCATTGACCAGATCGTCGCCGTCCTTGATGCTGCGGCCATCGATGGTGGTGATAATGTCGCCTACTTTGATTCCAGCCCTTTGAGCGGGGCCGCCGGGCTGGATCTGCTGCACCAGCACGCCGGTCTTGAAGCCGTAGACGCGGTTGACGGCGCCCGAGAGACCGTTGTTGAACCGGATGCCGATGGAGCCGCGGGTCACCTTGTGGCTGGCGCTGATGAGGTCGTTGTAGATCTCGACCACAGTGTTAGACGGCATGGCGAATCCGATGCCCTGATAACCGGCCGACTGGGTGTAGATGGCTGTATTGACGCCGATGACTTCGCCGTCCATATTCAGCAGCGGGCCTCCGGAGTTGCCGGGATTGATGGCCGCATCGGTCTGGATGAAGTGCTGGAATTGTCCGACGGCGCCGGGCTCGATGGTGCGGTGCTTGGCGGAGATGATGCCGGCGGTGACGGTTTGGGAGAGCGCGAACGGGCTGCCAATGGCCTCAACCCAGTCGCCAACCTCCGTGGTGTCTGAGTTGCCCAGCTTTACGGTGGGCAGCGGGGCGCTGGTGTCGATCTTGATGACGGCCAGGTCAGTGGCTTTGTCCGTACCGATAACGGTTGCCGGACGACCGAGATCTTGAGTGTCGGGGTCGGTTGAGAGCTTTACATAGATTCTGTCGGCTTTTTCGATCACATGATTGTTGGTGATGATGTAGCCCTTTGGATCGACGATGAAGCCCGAGCCGAGGGACTCGCGCACGTTGCCATCGTCTCCGCCTTCCTGATCAGGCGCCTGGCCGCCGAAGAATCGATTGAAGAAGTCCTGGAAGTTGCCCTGACCCTGACCCTGNNCCCTGGCCTTGGCCCTGCGGCTGATCGTCGCCCTGGTCATCGTCGCCGGGAGTCTGTGGATTGGGCTGGACGCGGCCATGAAAACTGCGGGCGCCCCGGTTGCTGGTCTGCTTTGGCAGGGTCTCGGTGTTGATATTCACAACCGCCGGCCCAACCTGGCGCGCGATCTTCACAAATTCATTGGGCGGCACGGTGGAATTGACGACCTTGAGAGGTGTGGCGTCGGCACTGTTGATCTGCTTCTCTTGTCCCCGGGCCCCATGAGCGACAAATGAACCGGCCACAATGGCGACCGAGAGAGTAGCAAGCGCGACAAACACAGAAGGGAGCCGGCGGGAAGGGAGCCGTTCAAAGAGCGATTTCATGGGTTTCGATGACCTCATCCAGTGGCCAGCTTTACGGCTGGGACGTTCTATTGCACCAAATATCAGTATAGCCAAGTTGCGGCCCGTCGGGTCAGGCTGAGGCTGCTGCGCCCGAGTCCCGGGGATCGGGCGATGGCCAGGTACCGTGCCACCGGTATAGACGTAGATGCTCATAAAGGGTCTCGGAGACGCATGATAGCATCCGGATGAGAATTCACCTGCAACCACTAGAGATGGCAAGACCTGCGGATGAGTTGACCTGAGCCGAATCTCAGTCGTCTGCAATAAGGAAGAGGCGCTGCATGAAGGGAACGCACGAAGAAATCCGGATCGGTCACCTGGCGATTCGATTTCTGCTTGAGGGCCAGGCGTCGGGAGGTTCTGTCGCGATGTTCGAGTTTGACGTTGCGGTTGGGGGCAAGGTGCCGGCCGCGCACAGTCATGACGGCTACGAAGAGACGATCTACGGTCTCGCAGGAGTGCTGACCATGACGCTGGAGGGAAAACGGATCGATGTCGGCCCGCATGATGTATTGTGCATCCCGCGCGGCGCGGTTCACCGCTTCGACAACTTTCACACGGTGGAGGCGAAGGCGCTTGCAGTCATCACCCCCGGCATCCTCGGACCGGAGTTCTTCCGCGAAGTCGCCGCTATCCTCAGGGCCGCAGCCGGAGGACCGCCAGACCAGGCGGCCATCGCTGAAGTGATGCGGCGCCACGGCCTCACTCCGGCAGCGTGACGATGCGAGTTGGTGCGCCCGCCAAGTCCGATCTGCTTGCCGTCGATCCTTGTGATCGGATTCAAGACTGCGGCGCGTTTCAATTCGTGGGCCAGGATTCACTGGCTGCAATCCCTCACAGACAAACAGGCTGCGCAAGAACCCGAGAAATTGAATGAAAAACTGGAGCAGTTGTGTTCGCTCCGGCGCCAAAGCCCAGCCCGCAAGGACCGCAAAGCCCTCCGACTATCGAGCGCTTACGCTGCCCGCGAAGGACTCCTGGCCGGCGACAAACGATTCCTGGACAACAGTCTGAAGAATCGCCGGCGCTCCCACCGTGTAGAGGTTGCGGTCGACCAGGATGAAGTCCGCATCGTAACCGGGCAGCAGCTTGCCTTTATGCTTCTCGGCAAACTCGGCGTAAGCCGAGCCCTGGGTGTAGGCGTAGAGCGCCTGGCCACGCATGATTTTGTTTTGCGGAAAATATGTCTTCGTGCCCGCTTCGTTCATGCGTGTGACAGCCGCGTAGAGCCCGCGGAAGGGTGTGATCGGTTCCACCGGGTAGTCGGTGCCAAATGCTAGCGGGACACCGGCGTCGAGGAAGGCCTTCCACGCGTAGGAGTAGCCGGCGCGCTGGGGGCCGAGACGGTCCTCGGCCCAGTTCATGTCAGTGAGCAGGTGGCTGGGCTGCATGGATGCGATGACGCCCAGCTTGGCGAAGCGCGGAATATCGGCCGGGTCGACCACCTGGGCGTGCTCGATGCGGTTGCGCGCGGTGCTGGAGATGCCGGGCTGCTCATAGGCATCGAGAGCCATGGAAGCGGCCTTGTCGCCAATGGCGTGGAAGCCCAACTGGAAGCCTGCGTGCGCGCGCTCGACTGCCATCTTGTTCAGTTGCGGCTGGGTGTATTGGGGCAGGCCGGTGTTGCCCGGGTCGTCGCTGTAGGGGGCTTTCATTGCGGCTGTTCGCGAGCCCAGCGAGCCGTCCATAAAGCCTTTGAGAAAGCCGGTGTGCAGCAAGGGATCGTTGACGTCATGATGTGCGCGCATTTTGATCAGCTCGTCGAGCGGGGCTTTGAAGGGCAGCCACTCGGTGATGCGCAGGTTGAGTTTGCCTTCTTTCTCCATTTGCTCGAAGACCAGAAAATCTTCCCAGTCGCTGAAATCCTGCACACTGGTGACGCCGTGGGCGAGGGCATCGGCGATNNGATTCGCGGAGAATGCCGGTGGGCTCGCCGTTCGCGTCGAGGTCGATGGCTCCGCCCTGGGGGGGGACGGTCTTGCCGGTGATGCCCGCAGCAGCCAGGGCCGCGGAGTTGGCGATGGCAATATGGCCATCGATGCGATCAAGAAAAGTTGGATGGTTGCCGGTGACCTTGTCGAGGTCTTGACGCGTGGGCAGAGTTTTTTGGACCCACAGAGTATGGTCCCAGTTGCCGCCGGTGAGCCAGTGGCCGGGAGGGGCGTCTTTAGCGAAGGATTGGATTTTGGTGAGCATGGCGGCCAGGGATTTAACCCCGGTCAGATCGACGTTCAGCTTGGTGCGACCGGCGCTGCCCAGGTGGGTGTGTGCATCGTTGAATCCGGGAAAGATGAAGGTGCTGCTGTTGGCGGAGTTGATGTCGCGGAGGCGCGTTTTTGGCCCAGCCAGGCGGGTGATCTCCTCATTGGCGCCAACGGCCAGCACCTTGCCGCCGCCGATGGCCATGGCCTGCGCGGTTTGCGGCTTATCCTCCGCAAATCCTTCACCGGTGTAGATGATGCCGTTGAAGAAGATCACGTCGGGTGCGGTTTGGAGTGGCGCGGGCGTGGCACGCTTGATCGGCGTGTGCCTGACAGCGGGAGTCTGAGCGGGACAGAGGGATGCAATGGCGAGAGTTGCGACGAGCAGGGAAATGGAGACGCGCATGCGGGGAGTTTAGCAGAGGAATGCTAGTGTTCAGCGGCCCTTTCAATCATAGCGAGGGTGAGCAGCAGCACCCGGCGCAGGCCCACTTCGCGGTGGTGGGCGTCGTACCATTCGGATTTTGTATGGGCGCCGCCGCCCTCGCCCCCTGCGCCTATGGACAAGGCGGGAACGCCGAGCGAGAGAGGGATATTGGCATCGGTTGAGCCGAGGCGGAGATCGGTACGCAGACCGAGATGGCGATCGACGGCGCGCAGAGCTTCGAGGAGCGGGGAATCGGCGGCGAGATGCGCGGCAGGGCGGTCGCCGATTTTGTCGATCGTGAAGGCGAGGAGTCCGCGGTTGCGCACGGTGGCGGATTTTACTTTGGCGTTCCAATTCTCTACGGCATCTTCAACGGCGCGATGCAGGGCGACTTCGAGGCGGAGGAGCTGCTCAGGATCGGTGGAGCGGAAATCGATGGAGGCCTGGGCGCTCTCGGGGATCGAGTTGACGCTGGTGCCGCCGCGGATGGTGCCGAGGTTGAGGGTGGTGCGGGGTTCTTCCGGCAGCGGGGTGGCAGCCAGGACGGCCAGTGCGGAGGCCAGCGCGACGATAGGGTTGGGCGTACCCGCATCGGTAAAGCTGTGGCCGCCGGGGCCAGTGACGGTAACCTGATACCGGCGGCTGCCGAGCGCCTGGGTGACGGCCGAATCCGCGCCGGCGCCGTCGAGCACAATGTGCGCGGCTATGCGGCCGGCAAGGTCGCTCTGGCTATAGAGGTGGCGAACGCCGCGCAGGTCGCCCTCGCCTTCTTCGCCCACGTTGCCAAGAAAAACGAGCGGCGCCGGGAGTTGAACCTTGGCATGGATCAAGGCCTGAGCAAGGGCCAGCATGCCCACGACTCCTGCGCCGTTGTCGCAGGCTCCCGGGGCCTCAAGCCGGTCGCCGTCAATGACGGGGGACAGGGGAGTTCCGGCGGGAAACACGGTGTCAAGGTGGGCCGAGAGCACGACCACGGGTCCTGTGCTCTCAGGCGGGAGCTTGGCCGCGGGCAGGAACCCGAACACGTTGCCGATGGCGTCGGTATGCACCTGGTTGAGACCAGCTTCGGCGAAGCGAGTTGCGAGCCACTCGGAGCGGGCCTGT
The DNA here is from genome assembly GCA_003162495.1 of Acidobacteriaceae bacterium. Lineage (GTDB taxonomy): Bacteria > Acidobacteriota > Terriglobia > Terriglobales > Acidobacteriaceae > Telmatobacter. Next base: position 2,082 of record PMOF01000075.1, on the reverse strand, counting down.
TCGCCAAAAGGAGGCGCGGGAATGGCCACCAGGCTGGCTTGCCAATCCATGATGGTTTTGGGGTTTCCGTGGAGCCAGGCAAAGGCGGCGTGTACTGGCCGCTGCGCGGCCAGAGCCGTGACGCGGGAGAATGCCGACTTGCGAGGAATAGGGGCCATAAGGACTGCTTCAGGGTAGCAGGGAGCCACTCCAGAGGCAGTTTCATTGACAGGCCCATTCGTTATCAATTCCGCTCGTCGTACTCCACCGAATGCAGAAACAGTCCTCGCGCGGGGGCGGTGGGCCCGGCCGCGGAGCGGGAGCGGGCGGCCAGGATTCGGGGGATGTCATGGCTGTTGAGATTGCCGCGACCCACTTCGAGCATGGTGCCGACCAAGTTGCGGACCATGTGGTGCAGAAAGCCGTTTCCGCAGACGCGGTAGACGAGCAGATCGCCGGACTCGCCGTGACGCTCTTCCCAGATTGAGGAGAAAACGGTCCGCACCGTCTGCGACTCCATCGGTTCGGGCTCCGGCACCGGCGACGTGGGCGCTTTTAACTCTTGGCCAGTTTCCGTGTTTGCATCAAGATTGCGACTGGCGAGGTCGGGATCGGTGGCGGCAAAGCTGAGAAAGTCGTGCCGACCTTCAAAGTGCCTTGCTGATCGTTGCAATGCATCGATGTCCAGGGTCCAGGGGCAGGGTAGAACATAGCGAGCCAGGAAGGGCGGGCAGACGGCTTCACGGAAGACTCGGTACTCGTACGTCTTGGCCACAGCCGAGTGGCGCGCATGGAAGGCGCCTGGCACGGTTCTCGATTCGAGAACGCGAATCGCGGGAGGCAGGGTCCCGTTGAGCGCACGCATCAGGTTTTGTGGTGGAATGTTTGCCTGTAAGGGGAAGCTGGCGACCTGAGCGAGGGCGTGAACGCCGGTGTCGGTGCGACCCGAGCCCTGTGGGAGTGGGGTTTCGCCGGTGATGCGGCCCAGGGCTGCCTGCAGTTCTCCCTGAATGGTGGACAGCCCGGGCTGCACCTGCCATCCATGGAATTCTGTGCCATCGTAGGCAAGAGTGAGCCTGAAGGTGCGCTGGATCGAATCGGATTGGAGGGAATCATTCATTGGGATCGGGTTAGTTAACAGGTTACCCGACAGCGACGGAGTCGAGAATCGGGAATGCCAGTGGGATATACTCAGCTTTCTGCATGAGATGGCAGTCAGGCTGCCGGGACAGTGAAAACGGGATGCAGAAAGAACCTGCTGGAACGAATTGAGGGCCGAGCGCGTATTGACCGGTGAACGGGCGACTGCGCGGTAGTCCGGCGTCCAAATCGTAGGCGGGACTCTTAAATTTGCGTCCGGAGGGGCTCTCCGGGCGTCTTGAACAATGGCACCCCACATGCCCCAGCAGTAACGCGGAGAGGAATCATGCAATTGTTCGATACACGTGTGTTTGACGGACAGATAGACGGCGCGCGGGGCATTTCCGGACAGACTGGGCGCGAGCGGGGCGGCAATGGGCTGCGGGCGATCGCTGCGGTGATGCTGACGCTGGTGGCGGGAGTACCCCCAGGCTACGCGCAACAGGCTGGAACGCCGACTTTGGTTCCGGACAAAGCGGCTTCTCAACTGCCGGCCGCACCCACGCCCACGCCGACGGAGCCGTTGAACCTGCGGCCATCGCAGCGCGATTTTTCAAAGCCGGCCGGGCGTCTGGTGGATATCCCCATCCGAATGTATATACCGACCACCATCACCAAGGCCAATTTTGCGAATTCGGTGCGGCTCACGGATCTGGTGAAGGACGGCAAGATTTACCTGAGCCTTTCCGATGCGATCGCGTTGGCACTTGAAAACAACTACGACATCGCCATTGCACGCTATGACCTGGACATTGCGGACACAGACATTCTGCGGTCGCGCGCGGGGCAGATCCCGCTGGGCGTGACCACAGGCGTGGTGGCCAATACTCTCAGCGGTACCGCGTCGACAACGGTTTCGGCCACCGGCGGCGGACCCGGCGGAACATCGGCCGGCGCGGGCGGCGCGGGTTCCGGCCTGGGGGGAGTGACGTTCACCACAGCAGGCGCCGGTCCGCTACCGGA
>PMOF01000131.1 GCA_003162495.1 Acidobacteriaceae bacterium | reverse complement strand
ACCGAACCAATCGAAGAGATCAATATGCCGTCCATGTCAAACAGAATGCCCTTGCAGCGGACCAGCACCGGGGAAGAGGAAATAGACAAAGACATAATTTGATTGTATCGGCAACCATTCTACCGCTCTGCCTGCGTTTCCCCGGATCCGCCGAACGTCACCGTGGGCGGTTGCCCCAGAGTCACCGTGGCCTGCACCGCGTGCGTGCTCTTCCCTTCCACCATCTGATTTTGCTGGAGCGTGATCTTCCCGCTATCGATCGCTGCATTCGCAGTCCAATTGTCGAAACGGACCGGCTCAGGTGAGACGCGGGCGCCGTGAGACGCTGCCTCCTGGTCGTCCCCCGGATCGTTCATCGCCCCGTGCCGCCACTCAAAATGCAAAGTGCCCTTGGCCGAGGTCGCCAGATCCTTGCCGGTGAAGCCGGAGAGCTCAATCTTCCCGTCTGCGTCGAAGACCCCGCCCGACCAGCGCAGCCCGAGCAATTCGCCTACCGCCGCCGGGTTCAGCTTTTCAAAGCGCCCTTGCAGCGAATAGGCAGGCGTGTCCTGCCCGGCGCCAGCAGCTTGAAGCGTTCCTCCTCCGCGCACCCGGCCGCCCAGCAGTCCCGCAGTCAGGTCCGTGATCTCGGCCCCATCGGCAAGAATGCGCAAGGACGCCGACGGCCTGGTGAGCGTCACTGGTCCCATGATCAGGGAATCCGCTGACACCTTGCCCTCCATAACAGGCCACGTCGGCGCCGCGGAGGTGTTAGCCGGGCTCAGGTGCGCGATCAGCGCCGAGAGCAGTGTGCCCGGTTCACGCGCACCTAGAATCGCCGCCTGCAGCGTGCTCGCGTCCAGCGCGCCAAACTGCACCTGAAAATGCGGCGCGCAGGGCTGCGCGGCCTCGCAGTTTACTGGCAAATCCAGGGTCGCAGTCCCTTTCAACGGACCGTAGGAAAAATTGACCGGGTCCCACCTCGCTTCGCCGTTCCCTCCGACGGTGTCGAGTCGCAGCGTGGCCAACGCAATCTCTACATGGCTGGCCAGATAATCAGCCTTCCAGTTGGCGTTGTGCAGCGTCACTGTCCCGCTCAGGCGATCGCCCATCGCACCCCCGGCAGCTATTCCGGTTGCCGGGTCTGTTCCGATTGTGGCTGGCGAAACGCTGCTCAGAGGAGCCTTCTCAACGGCCATCCACGGGCCCACCGCGCTCAGATCCAGAGTCGCGGCATCGCCCGCCAGCGCGTTCAGCGCCGCAGTGTCTGCCACCCCGGTCACATGCGCCAATTCCCTGGCCCGAACCAGAGCCGCCTGGCCATGCACCGTCACTTGGTAACCTGAAAGCGCCAACTGGGCCGTCACCGTCAGAGGAACGGCACCGCCAGCGGGAATGTTTATGGTTGTGGTCAGGGCCTCGCTTGCAGACCGATCCTGCGCGTGACCTTGCGCCTGGCCAGATTGCTGGTCAGGCGCAGTGACCGGCTCCAACACCAGCCTCGCGACATGTATGGGTGAGCTCAACCTGTCCCCGCTCAGTTGAAAGCCCTCCACCGTAAAACTCCCCGTCAGCGCCCTCTGCGCAACCAGACGCTCATTGCCGGCAGACGCCTTGCGAGCCTCCGTTGGGCGCGCCTTCGCCCGCGGGGATTGCCTCTTTTCAGCGCTGCTTTCAGGGGCGTTCCCCGCGTAGGTCATCTTGCCGCTGATCGAGCCCTGCGCCTCCAGGCCAGCGACAAAACCGCTGCGCACGGTTCGCAGCGCATCCAGACCTGCGGCAACGGGCACCCGGACAAGCTCCACGGAGAAGCGCGGCTGTCCGCCCTCACCCGGCAACTCCCCTTCCAGATGGATTTGCCCGTCGCCCAGCGGCGAATCGCACGCCAGCTTCTCCAGCACCCGGCTCGAATAGTGGTAAACAAACCCGCAATTGGCGTCGAAATCCATCGCCGCGGCGGGGGCAAATTCGGCCCGGTGCACGCCCGTCGCACGCAGCCGGGTCTTGATCTCGGCCGAGTCGCCTGTCCCGTCCAAATGCAGTTCGCCGGTCAGGTCGCCGCGCCAGCCAGGGTCGGAGCCGATCACCAGCCGTGCCAATTGGCCCAACTGCGCCTCCCGCCACTGCAGATCGAGATGCACCGGCACCTCTCGCAATTCGGGCGCTTGCCGCATGCTCGCTTCCAAACGCAACACTCCGGTATCGGCCAGATCCAGGCTCACGTCCGTGCGGGCCGGTTGGCCACGCACGCGGATGCGCCAGTCGCCGGGCTCTTCCTGCCAGAAAGAAAGGTCGCTGTCGATCAGCGAATACGGCAGCTTCTCCGCCCCGTTCTTGATGTTGATGCGCAGGTGGGTCGCCTCAAGGTAGGGCAGCGGCAAAGCCCGGTGCGAATCCGTTTTGCCCGCTCCCGGCTGGGCGTTAGTGGCAGCCGTGCGGAATAGCGAATCCAGATTCCAGCGGCCCTGCGCGGCGCGCACCAGGTTCAGGCTGGCCTCATCCACGCTGATCCGGCTGATCTCGATCCGGCCACGCCACAGAGAGAGCATCCGGATGGTGGCTGTCACCGTGTTTGCATGCAGCACCGGTTCGGCGCCGTAACCCGGGTCCTCTTCGACGGCCAGATCGTTCAGCACGAATCCCGGCCTCGGCAAAAGGCGCAACTCCACCGAAGACATGCGCACCGGCCTGCCCAGCGATGCCGATATCAGGCGCGTAATCTGATTTTTATAACGGCTCAGGCTCAAAAACGGCGGCACAGTCAGAACCGCCAGCAGGACTGCCGCCACCAGCAGGGCCAGCCAAAGCCGCCTGCGCTTGCGATGCCGCCCTTGCGCCTCTTCTGTCATGGTCTTTTCAATGTTATTCCGGCTCAGCGGATCAGGTGAAGCGTCCGATTCCAGCGCGTGTCGGTGAAGAAGTGCAGCGCCTCGTAGCCCATCCTGGCCACGGTATCGCCGATGCCGGTTTGTTCATACTGCTCCTCCGGCGTCTTGAATGACCAATAGTTGAACAGCGGCCGGCCCACAATGTTTTCTCTGGGCACAAAACCCCAATAGCGTGAATCCAGGCTGTTGTGCCGGTTGTCGCCCATCATGAAGTATTCTCCCGGCGGGACCACCAGATCCCCGTCCACGATGTGATTCGGAAAATCGATGGCCCAGGCTTCGGGAGTGCCCTCGTTCGGATCTCCATCAGTGACAACCGGGGCCACGGAGGGAAACTCGTCGAGAAAGTCTTGATGATTATCTGGAGTTGTTGCTTCGGCGTGCGGCTGGTCTTGCGCCACTCCATTGATGATCACGATGCCGTTGCGCAGATGGATATGGTCGCCGGGCATGCCAATCAGTCGCTTCACCAGGGTCATGTGGTCGCCATTCTTATCCGTCACCGGCTTGAAAAAAACCACAATGTCGTTTCGCCGGGGCTCGCGGTAGTAAACCAGCGGCATCCACTTGGTGGGTGGAGCGAAGGTGATGCGATCTACCAGCAGATGGTCGCCTACAAGGAGTGTGTTTTCCATTGACCCAGAAGGAATGACCGTGTTCTGACCCTGGAGCGTAGTGGCGAAAAGCCAAATCACGACAAACGCGCAAAAGCCAGCCAATGTCTCGTAAGGCGTCTCTTTCACCTTGTTTCGACTGGCTCCCGGCTGTTCCGGCGATACTTCCTTCTTCTTCATCCAGCTTCTACCTCACCGAGTGAAGCGTCCGACTCCAGCGCGTATCGCTGAAGAAGTGAGTCACCACGTGGCCCATCCAGGCCACAGTATTGCCAATCCCGGTCTGCTCGTACTGGTCCTCCGGCGTCTTGAATGACCAATAGTTGAACAGCGGCCGGCCCACAATGTTTTCTCTGGGCACAAAACCCCAATAGCGTGAATCCAGGCTGTTATGCCGGTTGTCGCCCATCATGAAATATTTGCCCGGCGGAACCACCAGGTCCCCGTCCACAATCTGGTTGGGAAAATCGATGGCCCAGGTCTCGGGGGTTCCCTCATTAGGATCTCCCTGACTGGCAACCGGGGCTACGGAGGGAAACTCGTCGAGAAACTCGGTGTAGTTCTCCGGCGTCGTTGGTTGGGCGTGCGGCTGGTCCTGGGCCACGCCGTTGATGATCACAATACCGTTGCGCAAATGAATGTGGTCGCCGGGAACTCCGATCAGCCGCTTCACCAGGAAAAGGTAATTGCCGTCCCGATCCGCAACCGGCTTCAGAAACACCACAACATCGTTCCGCTGGGGCTCGCGGTAGTGAATCAGCGGCATCCACTTCGCCGGCGGAGCCAGCGTAATCCGGTCCACCACCAGGTGGTCGCCCACCAGCAGCGTCTTCTCCATCGATCCTGAAGGAATCACGAAGTTCTGCCCCAGAAATGTGAGGATGAAAAGGCCCACCACCAGCACAGAACAGATGCTGGCAATCGCCTCAAACGGCGTTTCTTCCACTTTGCTTTCGACGGGAACGGAAACTGGCTGAGTTTCGGACGGCGTCTTGGTGGGCGGCGTTTTTGTCTTCGTCATCCTGTCGCTCTTAACAGTTGTCAGTGGTCAGTTTTCAGTGAGCCCGGGTTTTATTGATCGCTGTCCACTGATCACTGTCCACTAGGTCTTAGTGAACCACCAGGAAGATGCGCTTCCAGCGTGCAAACCCGGTCAGTTTTGCTGAAAGTTCCCTGTCGTGTCCGAGTCTATCATCCGCGGCCTGTTGCACATCGGTGGTCGAGGGACGCCTCAGCGAGAAGTAAATCACCAGCGGCCGGGCCACGATCTGCGCCCGCGGCACAAAGCCCCAGAAGCGGGAATCCTTGCTGTGATTGCGGTTGTCGCCCAGCACAAAATATTCGCCCGCGGGCACCACCAGCTCGCCATTTCGGGTGAGGCTCTGCATCTGCTCCCACCAAATCCGATCGACCTCCGGATCGGTATACACCTTGGCCGGAAACTCCTCGCGGAAAGGATCGTAGGCGGTAGGCTCGAAGGCCGCGTATGGCTCGTCCAGCGCCTGGCCGTTCACCGTCACCCGTCCATCCTCGATGCGCAGCCGGTCGCCGGGAATGCCCACTACCCGCTTCACCAGAAATGGCGGGGCCGGGTGGTGGAAAACAACAATATCTCCTCGCGCAATCTCGTGATACGGCATGATCCAACGGCTGAGCCAGCCGCTCGGCGCATAAACCTGCTTGTTCACCAGCACAAAATCGCCCACCAGCAAGGTGTGCTCCATGCTTTCCGACGGGATCAAGTAAGGTTGCAGCAAAAACGTTAGAAGAAAAAGCGCTACCACGATGGTCCGCAGCAGCGAGGCGAACGCCTCCGGCACCGTAGGCAAGTGGAGCCGATGCCGCGAAAGCTGCGGCCCAGGAGTGCCGGCCACCAGGGCAGTGCTGCTCATTTCTCCGCTTCCTCCTCATTCAGTGTGCCGTCCGGCTGGCAAGCTGTTGGATCGCCGAGCTTGGCTGCCGCAGCCCTCAGCCGATCCAGAGCGCGCCGTGCCGCATCCTGTTCCGCGTGTTTCTTGGTACTCCCCGTGCCGCGGGCCAGCGGCTTTCCCAGCGCTCCGTCTTCCGTCTGCAGCCGAACCTCCACCAGGAAACGCTTGCGGTGGTCGGGACCGCTCTCGCTCCTCACTTTGTATACGGGCGATCCGGCCCGAGCCGCCTGCAGTTGTTCCTGCAGCGCGGATTTGAAATTGCCCAGCGCCGCCCCGGATGCCAGTTCCTGGGCCAGCTGTTCGGCTGTCTCGCCCATCACCCAGCGCCGCGCAAAAGCCCTCACCGGCTCCAGGCCGCCATCCAGCAGCAGCGCGGCCATCACTGCCTCCATGGTATTCGAAAGCACCGTAGTCTTGCGCCTCAGGCCGCTTCGTTCCTCGCCCCGGCTCAGGCGCAGGTGACTGCCCAGCCCGATCGCCACCGCCACCTCCGCCATGTGCTGGCGGCTCACCAGTTGAGAGCGGACCCGGGTCAGTTCGCCTTCCTGCCACTCCGGATGCGCCCCAAACAACGCCTCCGCCACCACCAGGCCCAGCACGGCGTCGCCCAGAAACTCCATGCGCTCATTGTCTCCTTGCCCCGCCGCCTCTTCCTCCCCATTTTCAATCGAATGTCCGTTGCCCGCCAACTCATTCGCGAACGAACGATGCGTCAGCGCGCGCAGCAGCAGCTCCCGGTTCGCAAAGCTATGCCCAAGCGCGTTTTCCAGTTCGGACAAGGCTGCTGCCACGGGCCCCCCAGTCGTTATCGGTCGAGTTTCGATTCTTCTCGATCGCTTCCGGAGAATGCCCCGCAGCCCGAGACTCCGGAACGCCCTCCCAATGAGCTTATTAGACGCTGCGAGGAGTTCCAATGCCGCCTGAAGCGGATTATTGCGGCTTCGCAGTCCCGGTTTGCCCCGCCGCTCCGGCTCCGGGCGCCGTCGCTGCGGGTTTGGCCTTTCCGGAGTTAGCTGGACCGGGGCCATCCGGGCCCGGGTCGGCCGAACCCGAGCCGTCGTCCTCCGCATCCTCGTCGCAGCTGTGGCCCTTGACGGAAAAAGCCGTCTTGACCCCGCGCTCGGCGGCCAGCCGCGTATCCTGCTGGCCGTCTCTTACCTTCATCGCCGCCGTGTATTCAGAAACCGCCTGCTCGCGCTTGCAATCCAGATCCAGCATCCGGCCCAGGTAAATGTGCGACCACGCCAGCAGCCGAGGCTCCTTGCTGGTGGCCAGCGTCCGCTGGAAATCGTTGATCGCGTCCTCCGGATGACCGGTCGCGATGGCCGCCCGGGCCAGGATGAAGTTGGCCCGCGCGCCATTTGCCACCGATGAGACGGTATCGTCCTGCGCCGCCAGGGCCTGTCGCGCCATGGCGCTGGCCGTGGCCACGTCGCCGGCCGCCAGGCGCGACTCCGCCAGATCCAGGCCTGTCAACTTGCGCGGCACGCTGCGCCCCAGCACCTCGCCGTCAGCCTCTTTGTCGAATTCGATATCCCGGGCGCGGTGCACCTGCTGGTCCACGTCCATGCTGTAAACCATCTCGCCGATCGCATCTTTCAAGCTGGCCGGATCCTTCTCAAACTGGATCAACTGCCCGTAAAAATACTGCGTCAGCACGAACCCCTGCGTCATGTCGTGATGCACCGTCGCCAGCCGAACTGCGTCCACTTTCTGCTGATACACCTGCCGCTCATGCTCATAGCGCGGCAAATCGGACCGCTCCACGCCCGCCGGAATCGTGTACACCGGAACGCCCGTGTCCATGGTCCGCGCCTCAATGGCCTTGATCAGGCACTCAATGGTCAGCGGCACCGTATCGGAGCGGTAGCGGAACTCCAAAGGCGAGTCCCGAATCTCCTTGAGAAGCGGCTGCGTCCGGTCCACCGCATTGGCCCGTGAAAAAAGCAGCGGCTCAATAATGTAATGCAGATAAGTGTGGCGCACGTCGTTCATGCGAATCTGTCCGTTTACCGGCGAAACCACGACCACGTAGTCGGTCCCGTAAATGCGCGCATTCACGGTGCGCGGCGAAAGCAGCGGCTCGATCACCACCACAAACCGGCGTCCTTCGTACGTCGAAGCCGGCATCTTCAGGTAAAGATTGGTCTCGACGATCATCCTGGATAGCGAATCGTGCAGCCGGTCCGCCTCCTGATCGTAGGTGAGGTGCACCGCGAGCCATATCCCGTGCAGATCCACCGCCGCCACAAAATCCTTCAGCAGAGGCACAATCTCCACCACCTGGGTCGAATCCGGCGGCATCTCCGACAGCTCCGCCGAGGTCTCAAGCTCCGGCGGCGGGGTCAGATACAAGGCCAGCGAGATGTACTGCGAAATATCCCGCTCCGAACCCGTCATGCGGTGCTGCGCAATGTAGAGGCAAACTTTGTCGCGCTTGTCTCGGGCGTCCTCGCTCTTGGCAAGCGCCTGGTTGATCTCCTCGCGAACCCGCTTGCGCACCGGCGCGCTCTCGTCCAGGCCCTCATCGTAGCCGCAGGCGTTCAGCGCCGCGGCCATCAGAAACAACGGCTCCGAGCTGACCAGCGAAATAGTCGGCCCCGCCGGATCGACCAGCGACGGCGCCTTCTCCTGTTGAATGGGTTGCGAGGAGGAACTCTGACTCTTGCCGGAACCGCTGTCAGAAGCCTGGCATCCAGCCTGAGAGGGCGCAAAACTCGCCATCAAACAAAATACGATAGCCGAAACTGCTGCGGTAAGAACCGTGGAAGATCGAAATCGATGGAACATCATGATGAGACCCTGCTGCAAGTCTAGTTAGACGTTGGGGCAGGGTCAAACGGGAGGCATGAACAGGAGATGGGGACAGCGTAAAGTTCACACCCCCATTTCACATCATCACTCGGTTATTAGCTTAAGAGTAATTTACGGGTTGCCTACAAACCGCCCGGAGTTCGAAAAAGGACTCGTGATCAGCTGTGCACATGAGAACCTGGGTGCCCCATCCTTTTCGCGCTTTCTGCGAAAAGGGTGGGAGACCACGAACCCCACCCAGCGGCGTCCATTCGGAATCTCGACCCAACCAGGACATCCTTCGCGCCCGTTCAAAGCCGGGTTATGCCCGAACCATCACCCGCCATCCCCAGATTCCGCCGTTTTCCCTTTCGCACATGAACTACAATCAGCAGGCTGATGCAGGTAAACAGTGCGCCAACGCCCCCGAAAACCACATCCCCAAGCCAAAGCTGCCCGAAGGAGTCAATCACCGCGCCCTCCGGATGACCCTGCTTGTAATGCACCGTAACCATCTCACCCACCTTGAAGTCCGGAGGACTCGAAGAGGTGTGTGAAACCACGGTGGCGAAGTGCGTACCCGGAACATCAAACCTGAAAACGGGAGCATAGGTCAGGGTGTTGTCCTGGCCTCCTCGCACTTGCTTCAGACCCACAACCCTGCCCTGCACCGTCACGCTGCGGAGCAAAAACCGCTGTGTGTAGTGCGCGGAGATCAGTGCCCCGCCCAGGAACAAGGGACCCGTCAGGAGAAAAGTCCACTTTATCAGCAGCCACACCACCCGCCCTGGTGTCGCGGATTCCATGCAGCCAGCGTACCACCAGACGCAATGATGAGTGCCTAGGACTTTCTGAAATCACTTTCGCAGTGGTGGAGGATTTCTTCGCATTTTGCATTCCCTTGTTGCAGGCGAAGGTACGCGCTTCCGCCAATTGCGGTAATGGGCAGCAGGACCTGCCGGTTAAGGCTGGATCGGCTCTGCAATATCGTTTCTCTGCGGCGTGCTGCCCGCACACGATCCCGATGAACTGGTGTCTTCCGCATCGGTTACGGTCAAGACGCAAATTCGCTGCTTTTGCTTGATCATCTCGTTGGTTGCAGGGTCGGTGAGACCCGTAGAGACCATGCGGAAAATCTGAAACCGTTCTCCTTGCCTGATGCCGGAAGATGTTCCCTTGTTGATCAGGATGCTCCCATTCGCGATGCCGGCCACTAGAATGTCCCCGGCTTCTGGCGCCGGCGCATGGGCCAGCGCGCTGGCCAGTTTGTCGCCAAGCTCTTCCGTAAACTGATTCGTAGCTTTCGTCCACAGATCGCTCCACGTTGCCTGCAGACCTTCGCCGGTGGTCTTTGTCACCGGAAACTTTCTGGTCTCCGACGCGACTGCCTCCTGCTTGAATGAGCACGAGGGCTGAGCCAGAATCGCGCCGGTCTCCACATCGATGAGCCGCGCATTCCCATCCGCCTGCACCGTGGCGATGACCTTTGTCGACATCGACGAGTCTTCCAGGTGTTGGCTCTGAATTCCGTTGGTAAAGTTCACCAGCACAATCTGCGCCGCGCCCAGCAGTTTGCCGATGTGCGCTGCCGTCTCCGTTGAAGACCGGTCGCTATTCTCAAAGTTCTGGGTCTTGAGGAGCAGATCAACATCCGTCTGCGCAATCAAGGTGATTCCGGGCATGCCGGCCAGCTTTCCGGTCAGGCTGAGCGTCAGGCGGTTTTCTCCAATTTTATAGATGGGCATTGCCTGCTCCAGCGCGCCGTTCCCGGAGATGACCGCGACGCGCCTGGCCGGCTGGGCGTAGAGAGATTGACAGAGCAACAGAGCGAGCGCGCACGACGATCTAGTGAGCCACATGCGTCCTCCAGCGACCGGCAAAGCCCGCACCCGGTTCAGTGCCTTCTTGCTTTTCGATTGGGTACGGGACATCTTGAAACAGAGCCCAATTATAACCCTGGTTCGCGGTCCCCCAGGTCGGTACACAGAGATCGGCTAGCGATGACGGGCTAGGCGAATTGGCGAATTGAGATCGTCACGGGAGCCAGCTACTTGTATCGCTCTTGTCTATCATCTGGCTACGAATCTCAGGATCAGTATTAGCAAGTCGGCTTGTGGGATGTTTTTGGACTCGGCCGAGTTCCGGGCGAATCACCGGCTAACCCGGAAGTTGCTATTTGATTAATAACCGAGTGTGTATATGTGACGGGCAGTTTAGAGGGCCTCTGTTTCCTATCCGGTCAAACGGTGGCGATGAGGCTCTACTGTTTTATCCGCGCACGGATACCCGGCAAAGGAAATTACCGCCAGGCCGCGCACCGGCTGGCCAAAGAAGCGCGCCGGCTCAAAGACGCTGGTCAGCAGCAGGTTCTCCACCATTCCCTATTCCCTGCCCTTATCCCCGCACCGACACACCGGCGAACGAGATCACCGCCAGGCCGCGCAACGGTTGGCCAAAGAAGCGCACCGGCTCAAAGACGCTGGTCAGCAGCAGGTTCTCCACCTGCGAACGGGTTGCGGCATGACTGGAACACTCGACTTCTTGTGCGAATGGATCGGTTTGCAGAACGCATGTCCTTTAACGTGGAAGTCATCATGACGCAACATACGCCTGCTACCAATCTTCAAGTGGCAGGTTGGTCAACCGTGCTTGGTGGATCAACCATCTGAGAAGCACTCAGCAAGATGCCGCAAATCCCAAGTTGGAGGTTTCAATGTCCACCGTACCCTATCTCCGTTCCCTCGCCGGGCTTGCACTCGTGGCTGCCCTTAGCACTGGGAGCGCAAGCGCCCAGGAAGACCGGGAAATCAAACACGTATTCGTAATCGCGCTGGAGAATCACAACTGGACTCAGCCAACCACAGTCACCGGAGGCATTGAGCCCGTTTTTCAGAACGTAAATGCGCCGTTCATCAATAGCCTGGTGAACGGAACCGGGGTTGTCTTTGTCGATGGCCACCAGGAGAACATCAGCAAGCACGTGGCCTACGCGACTGCCTATCACAACGTTCTGGCCACGCCCAGCGGAAACAACGCCCATATTCATCCCTCCGAACCCAACTACCTGTGGGCGGAGGCCGGGACCAATTTTGGCATCCTGGATGACGATGATCCCTATAAAGACACTCCACCCAACGCCCAGAACACGACCCAGCACCTGAGCGGTCTGCTGCAGAGGGCGGGAAGATCCTGGAAGTCGTATCAGGAAGATATCGACCTGACGACCGCGGGCGGCAAGCTCATCAACCTGCCATTGCCGCAAGATGAATGGACCGTTCCTCTGGTGAGCCTGTCGGGCGTGTTCGGGCCGGGCAACTACCTGAACGCCTATAACAATTCAATGCAATACAACTATGCGCCCAAACATAACCCCATGCTGTTCTTCACCGATACAAACGGCGGCGACGATACAAGTACCTCAAATCCGCTGCGCAGAAACTACGCACCATTGCAGCAATTGGCCTTCGATCTGGCCAACGACCGCGTGGCCGATTACAACTGGATTACGCCCGATCAATTCAACGAAATGCACAGCGGACTCACCGGGGGATTCGCAGGCCTGACCGGCGATGCGGCGCAGATCAGGGCGGGCGATAACGCGGTAAGCCGGCTCGTTCCGCTCATCCTGTCTTCCAAAGCCTATAGGGACGGGGGCGCGATCATCCTGTGGTGGGACGAAAGCGAACAAGACGGCGAGGCCGGCGACAACNNTGCCCTACGCAAGTTCGATCGACTACACTCACTCCTCCGACCTGCGCACCATGCAGGAGATCTTCCACGTGAAAGCAACCGGCGGCTCGTCACCCTTTATTGGCGATGCGGCCAACGCGAATGATTTGTCCGACCTATTTGAGCCCGGCGTCATCCCGACAAGACCGTAGGATCTTTTCACCAACCCGGTTCCAGCTGGTACCGGGAATCTGCGCCACGTCGGAAAAGAAATCGTTGCTCTGACGGTCTCTTGAGCGTGGCGCGGGTTCCCGATAAGGAATGCGGGCCTGAAATTGGATGCCCATGTCTCGCTTCTGAGAGCAGGGTGCATGCACCTCAACTTGTCGAGACGAAAATCAAGGCTTACTCAAAATCGCCGAGCCACTTGCCGCGGTTAGAAGAATCCCAGCTTTCCGAGTTGCGGGCGAATTACCGGCAATCCGGTACTTACAGTTTCACGAATAACCGAGTGCGTAAATGCGATAAGGGAGCACTTTTCGCGGCACCTATCTCCTGCGCGTCAAACGGGGGTTAGCCGCTACTCCCTGTTCTTCTACCCGCGCACTGAAACCCCGGCGAACGAGATCACCGCCAGCCCCCGCACCGGCTGGCCAAAGAAGCGCGCCGGCTCAAAGACGCTGGTCAGCAGCAGGTTCTCCACCTGCGAACGGGTTGCAGCATCGCTGGGGCCGGAAACAATGCGATAGTCGTACATTTGGCCCTCGCCGTTGATATAGACCTCCACCACCACCGGCCCGGAAAGGGCGCCGATCTGATTGTTGCCCGCGCCGCTCGAGAGACTTACCAGGCGGGGCGCGGTTGGATCCCCCAGCGGCTCATCCTTAGTCGCCTGCGCCAACTCCGGCTGGGTAAACATGGTGACCAGCAAAATGACCGCGCCCAGCAACAGCACCGCGCTGGCAAAGCCGGCCGAAGCCTGCAGCAGAAACGGACCCACCGTATTCTTCCAGGCCAGATTCCAATCGTGGAAGGGACGCTGCCCACGGCGCGCCCGCTCGTGACTCACCGCCACGCGAATCCGCAGCATCAGGTCCGCCGGCGCCGCCACCGGGCCCAGTTCCGCAAGCGACGCCTGCGCCTGGCGCAGCGACCCCCACTCCTGAGCACACGCCCGGCAACCTTCAAGGTGGGCCGCGATGCGATGCATCTCTCGTCCGTTCAGCCGGCCATCCAGATATTCTGAAAAATCTGCCTTCACTGCGCTGCAGCCGCTCATCGCGCCTCCTCTCCCAGTGTGACCTTTCCCAGAGTGACCTCAAAGCCCGTGCGCGCCGGGGGAATCGCTGCACATGCCGGCGCAGTCAGAATCGCCTTCAAATGGGCGCGTCCACGCACCAGCCGCGATTTGACCGTACCCAGATTGACCCCCTGCATCTCGGCGACTTCCTCATATACAAATCCCTCGATGTCGCGCAAAATCAACGTGGTCCGGAACGGCTCCGGCACCTGCTTCAACGCCGCCTCAACGCGCGCCCGGTTTTCCGCGTGCACGGCATGGTCATAAGGCGACTCGGCGCGATCCACCAGCATCTCTTTCAGCCGCACCGGCGTTCCGCATTCTCCCTCGATCATTTCCTGCTCGATCGGGACCTCCTGCTCACGGTGCCGCATCCACCACCGCCGCTGGTTCGAGGCCTCATGCAGTGCGATCCGGTAGATCCATGTCCGCAGCGACGACTCGCCGTGAAAGTTGCCGACTCCGCGAAAGACTTTTACGAAGACTTCCTGGGTCAGGTCGGCCGCGTCGGCGCGGTCATGCACCGTGCGCGCCAGCAGGGAGTAGATTGGCTGGTGGTAGCGCGCGATCAGCCACGCAAACGCTTCCTCCGAGCCGGCCCGCAGTTCTACTACTAAAGCCGCTTCTTCTGATTGGAGTGTCAGCGCGCTGACAAGATTGCCCATGGTGAGGTCCGCCTGCAACAAAGTGTCCTCCCACATATACCGCAAAGCACGCACACTTGGCATCTGCCGAATCTGCACAGACGAATCTTCGTACGCCATCTGATTGCGGCCGCTCTGTCCATCGGTCTCATTTCTGCCGCTGGATTTCGATCCTGCCCGCGAACGGGCGGGAACCGGACCGCCTCTATTGATTTAGACACCGGAACCCACCCAAAGTGTTCCCGGTCGCCGGGAATGCCAAACTTCCGCTGCCAGATCCGGCCCGATCCCTAAACCGTAAAAACGATCTTTCGCCCCTTTTCCACGCGGCTCCAGGCCGCCTCGACATCCTTCAGAGGAACCGGGTCCACGGCGATCTTCAGGCTCCCGGCCGCGGCCATCGCGAACAAACTCGGAATCGCGGCTAAAATCCGGTCGAGCGCCGTAGATCCGAATCCGCTGCCCAACAGCGTCAGATCGACGCTGCGCAGCGTCGATCCGGGTAAAGTGATCGTCTTGCCGGCGCTCTCGCCCACTTCCACCAGCCGCGTCGGCCGCGTGGAGCTGGCGCGGAATCCCTTTGCGATCGCCTCCAGCAGCAGTTCCGTCGGCCGGCCCCAAAGATAGTCGATCACTACGTCAATACCGCCCGCGGCCTGGGCAGCAAATGCGTCGCGAGTCGCGTCTTCCGGCTGGCTCAGCGAGATCACCGCGTCCACGTCGGCGGCCGCGATTGCCTCCAAGTTCCGGCCCACCCCGATCACCCGTTTCGCCCCCAGCAACCGCGCCGCCTGGATCGCCAGCTGCCCGGCTACGCCCGTCGCTCCCAGCACCAGCACCGTCTCCCCAGCAACCACTCGCGCGCGTTCCTTCAGCGAGAGCCAGGCCGACATCCCCGGATTGGCGATCGCCGCGGCATGCACATCGTCGATCCCGTCGGGCAACGGGATGCACATGGACTTCGGCGCCACCGTCCGCTCCGACATCGTTCCCCATGGCTTGCGCGCAAAGCCAAAGTAAACCCGGCTTCCATCTTCCAGCGTTCCCACCCCGTCCACACCGGGAACCATAGGAAGCTCTCCCGTTCCGATGTAGTGCGTTCCGTTCGCCAGCGCCTTCACAATCGGATGCAAGCCCGCCGCCCGCACCTGGATCAACGCCTCGCCCTCGCCCGCAACAGGATCCGGAAATGACTGATACCTGGGCGCCTGGCCCAGAACATTCACCACCGCAGCCTGCATGATTTACCCTCCGTCAGCATTCATCCGGACGCATTCATCCAGACCCATTGATCCTGGCGCACTCATAATGTACCGCATCGGGAATTCCGCCTCCCGCGCAACTCCACCGTTCCCCTCTTGCCTGATCACCCACGTTTGACGAATCCTGCCTCAGCAATGACAATAGGAGAGTTGCATCCCTCCGCATGTGGGCCTGTGGCGCAGCTGGGAGCGCGCTTCCATGGCATGGAAGAGGTCATCGGTTCGATCCCGATCAGGTCCACCA
>PMOF01000173.1:9943-10248 GCA_003162495.1 Acidobacteriaceae bacterium | reverse complement strand
GTAAACGTCACCGTGCCGGACACCGCGAACCCGGCCGTCGGCGGACCGATGGTTATGGGGCCCATAACCGAGGAAGAGGGGCTGGTGGAAGTCCCTGCCGTGCCATAAGCGCGGAAATAGTAGACGCTACCATTGGTAAGCCCAGACACGATCCAAACGTTGGAGCCCTTGGCCCCGGTCGCCGCAAAGTTCATGCTTCCGGCAACTGTGCCAAACCCCGAGCTAGTGCTCCATTGGACAGTGTAGGACGAAGCTGTCTCCACCCCATTGCTGTTCTTGAGCGGACTGTACGTGATACCGGCACC
>PMOF01000173.1:3335-9856 GCA_003162495.1 Acidobacteriaceae bacterium | reverse complement strand
TGAGAGTGGTCTCAGTGATGCTGGTGCCGGGCCCGCCGCTGCCGCCGCATCCGCCGTTCAACGTTAGATAAACCTGCCCGGTTTTAGCTCCACTGTAAGCCACAGAGCCGGAAACCGTGTAACCCAGCGCGACGCTGAAGTTTTCGCCGCTGACGGTGTTGTTCAACACGGTGACGGTCTGAGTGGCGGGATAGAACACCGAGCTCGCTCCCGTGATCGAAGGAGTGATCGTGTAGGTTCCGTTGGGGATGCTCGCAAACGAGTAGTTCCCGAGGCCGCCGCTGTCGGTGGTCGTGGTCTGGACGGGAGTGGTGTTGATGCTCACGGTAATCTGTGGCACATTCCCGGGACCGCTGCAGCCGGTGGTCAGGAAGATCTGGCCGCTCAACTGGGATCCGGCGGCGTTGACGGCGATGGTATAGGTGTTTGGACCGGCGGTGTGGCTGGCGTTGTCAGTCACCGAGGCCGTAAACGAGACCGTGGTCGTCGTGGTCGGCGTTCCGGTAACGGAAAGCGTGTTGCCGCCAGTGCTTGAAACGCTCAAGCCGTTGCTCAGGCTCACCGCGGTTCCGTTGGTGGGGACAGCGGTGCTGTTCACGGTAAAGGTATAAGGGGATGCACCGCCTGTCGCGCTAATTGACCCGGTGTAGCCCTGATTCACGGTTGCCGAGGGCAGCGAGCCGGGATTGGGCGCGGGCAGTGCCAGCGGGGCCGGGTTGCTGACCACGATGGTGTAGGTGAACGGACCGACGCTGACGCCGGTGGTGGTGTCATTTACAGAGGCGGTAAACGAGACCGTCTGCGCCGTGGTGGGCGTACCGTTGATGCTGAGCGTCCCGCCGATGGAGGATGAGTTCAAGCCGTCGGAAGGCATTCCCGTAACCGTCCAGGTATAGTTGCCGCTGCCGCCTGAGGCGGTTATCGATCCACTGTAGGCTTGACCGGTGGTTCCCGCCCCCAGTGAGGTGGGATTGGGCGCAGGCAGTGCGAGCGCGTTGTAGACCGAGAAGGTGAACGCTTGCGTTGCTGTGTTGGAGGCCGAATCGGTGACCTTAGCCGTGAAGCTGGCGGTCCCGCTGGTCGCCGGCGTGCCCGAGAGGACACCCCCTGCTGAGAGAGCCAGGTTAAAGGTTGCCAGGTTGCTGGTTCCCGTTATCGTCCAGGTGTAACCTGTGCCGCTGCCTCCGGCCGCCGCCAGTGTTTGCGAGTAAGCCGTGCCCGAATACGCCGCGGGCAAACTGGTGGTGGTGACAGTCAATGCGTTGCTGACCGTAACCGAGAAGGTGAGACTGGCCGTGTGGCTGGCTGAATCGGTTACCGTGCCCAGGAAGGTTGCAGTTCCCAGAGTCGGAGAAGCGCCGGAAACCACGCCGGCACCGGACAAACTCAGTCCGATAGCCGCGAGGCTGGTGGTGCCTGCCGAGTTAGTCGCCCAGGTATAGCCGCCAGAGCCGCCCGTCGCGACCAGCATATCCGAATAGGGAACATTGATAACGCCTCCGGGCAGCGTGGCGCCGCTCGAGATGGTTAGCGTGGCCTGGACGGTCAGCGAGTCGGTGGCCGATGCCGTGTTCCCAACCGAATCCGTCACCGTAACCACGATGTTGAATGTGCCCGAGCCGGTGGGAATGCCGGAAATCGCACCTCCCGCCGAGAGGGTCAGCCCAGCCGGCAGGGATAAGCCGCTGGCTGCTGCCCAGGTCCAAGTGAAGCCCGTGCCGGTGCCGCCGGTGGCTGTCAGTGTCGCGCCGGGATAAGCCGTTCCCTGGTAACCTCCGGGCAAAGTGTTCGCGCTGGTGATGCTCACTCCCGCCGAGATGGTGACAGTGAATGTGGCAGTGGCTGTGTTTCCAACTGAATCCGTTACCGTGACGGTGAAGCTTGGGGTGCCCGTCGTTGTCGGCTTGCCGCTGAGCACGCCTGCCGCCGAGAGGTTCAATCCAGCCGGAGCGTTCGATCCGCCGGACAGCGCCCAGGTGTAGCCCGTGCCCGAACCGCCNNGGTGGTGATGCTCACCGCGGCGTTTACGGTGATGGAGAAAGTTCCATTGCCGGTGTTGGAGGCCGAATCGGTGGCCGTGACGGTAAAGCTGGTGGGGCCCGCCGTGGTGGGTTTGCCGCTGATGACACCGGTGGTGGAGAGGGTTAAGCCCGCAGGCAGCGCGGAGCCGCCGGCCAGGGTAAAGGTGAAGCCGGTGCCCGATCCGCCCGTTGCCGTGAGGGTGGGGGCAGTATAGTTCGATCCAACGTAGCCGGTCGGCAGCGCGATCGCCGTGACCTTTACCGGCGGATAGCTGACCGTAATCGTAAAAGTGGCCGAGCCTGAGTCGCCAAACGCGTCGGCAGCCTTGATTGTGAACGTGAACGTGCCCACCGCGGTGGGGGTTCCAGCAATGGCGCCGGTGGCTGCGTTGAGCGTGAGTCCTGTGGGCAGAGCGCCAGTGAAAGAGTAAGTGAGCGCGCCTGCGCCGCCGGTGGCCGCCACCGAACCTGCATACGCAACGTTATAGGTTGCGGCGGCCAGTGAAGACGGGGCCGGCAGAGCGATGGCCGGTGCGGCGGCGATAGTCAGGCCGAGCACTTGCGTCGCACTCAGGGCCGTAGCCGTGCCGGAATCGGTCAACATAAACGTGAGGCTGGCGGTCCCAACCGCCGCGACGGTGGGCGTGCCGGAGATCACGCCGGCCGAATTCATGGCCAATCCCGCGGGCAGTGTGCCGCTGGTCAGGCTCCATGTATAAGGGGCGATGCCGCCGCTGCCAGCCAGTGTCGCGGAGTAGGCTGTTCCCACCGTGCCGGCCGCCAGTGCGCCGGTAGTGATGGTGGGCGCCGGGGGCACGGTCAGCGTCTTGGCCGCTGTCTTGGTGGTGTCGGCTACCGAGGTAGCCGTAACCGTGGCCGTTACGGCCGAGCTGGACGCAGCGGGGGCTGTGTAGGTGGCGCCGGTGGAGGTCGTATTCGACAGCGTTCCGCCGCCGGTCACGGTCCACGTCACCCCTCCCGGGGTCTTGTCATTGGCGACGGTGGCGGTCAGGGTTACTGAATCCGTGGCATCCACGGTGGCCGCCGACGCGGTCACGGTTACGCTCACAGGATTAGAGCTGCCGCCGCAACCGGAAAGGATGAGCAATGCAAACAATGTGATGCCAGAGAGGCATGCAGTTGCGCTGGTCCGAAGACCAGAAGAAACGAATCGATTCCGGAACATGAATTACCTCACTGGGATGGTGGAACACATTGTCGGCCACGCTCTCTGCTCAGAGCCATGACACAGTTGATCGGCCACCTACAACTTGTGGGTCATGGACTTGCGGGGGCCGGTTGGTGAATCGACAGCTACCCTAGGCCACGTGCAACAGAAGAGTCAATCGAAATAGAGGTCAAATGACGCAATCTTCATCTCTGGTTCCCAATTCGTTACCTGCCCTTGTCCGTCTTTTCGAAATGGGAAGAATGGCACCGTTGAATCGCCAGAGTGAGGCGGCGGTCTCAAACCACGGACAAACGACAGATTCGCAGATTCATCCCGTTTGCATTCCCGCAGCCGTTTCGATACACTCAGTAGATGCGTCCGGGGCGAAATCCCTGGACAGTCATAGGCACCACGGCTTTTGGACTCCAGACGGCAGAAGGCGCGGCGACGGGATACGTTGCCCCTCCGGCCAGGAGTTCCCCGCAAAGCGGGGCTGGCATCTGCGGTGGGAGACGAGGAAACGTGGCAAAGAAATTCAGCAAAAACATTGTGAAGGCGCGCGCCGCCGTGACCAAGCCGGCGTATCCGCTGCCCGAGGCCGTGGGCCTGCTCCAACTGGTGAAGTATGCCAAGTTCGACGAGACGGTCGACCTGACCATGCGCCTGGGAGTGGACACGCGGCACGCCGACCAGATGGTGCGCGGGACAGTGGTGCTGCCGCACGGGCTGGGCAAAACCAAGATTGTGGCCGTGATCGCGTCGGGTGACCGGCAGAAGGAAGCCACCGCAGCAGGCGCCGATTTTGTGGGCGGCGAGGAGATGGTGGAAAAGATCCAGAAAGAAAACTGGACCGCCTTTGACGCGTTGATCGCCACGCCGGACATGATGAAGGTAGTGGGACGGCTGGGCAAGGTGCTGGGCCCGAAAGGCCTGATGCCGAATCCGAAGACCGGAACGGTGACGCTGGATGTGGCCGCGGCGGTGAAAGAGATCAAGGCTGGCAAGGTGGAGTTTCGCGCCGACAAGACCAGCCTAGTGCATGTGCCGGTGGGCAAGCTGAGCTTCGACCCGCAAAAGCTGGTGGACAATGCGACCACGGTGATAAGCGCCATTGTGCGCAGCAAGCCTTCGGCGGCCAAGGGCAAATACATCAAGAGCGTGACGCTGAGCTCGACGATGGGGCCCGGGGTGCCGCTGGATTCAGCGGTTGCGGACGCGGCGGGCAAGCACTAAAGGTAGGGAACAGGGAATAGGGACCAGGGAATAGCCGGTGGAGCGTGTGCCGCGAAGGCGCAGCCCGTCGAGGGAGCAGGACGATGGCGATTTCAAAAGCGAAGAAGGCGGAGAAGGTTGAGTCCCTGGCGAAGGAGCTGGCGACGTCGACGACTGCGATCGTCGGGACTTTTGCCAAGCTGACCGTGACCCAGGACTTTGCCCTGCGCAAGGTGGTTCGCGAGGCGGGCGGCAAATATCGCGTGGTGAAAAACAAGCTGGCGGCGATCTCTGGCGAGGGCACCCAGGTGGAGTCGGCGCTGAAGGGCCTGAAGGGCGTGAGCGCGGTGGCGTTTACCTCCGGCGACCCGGTGCCGCTGGCCAAGGCGTTTTCAAAGTGGGTCAGCGACAACGCGGAGTTTCAGTTCAAGCTGGGCATTGTGGACGGCAAGCTGCTGACCGTGGCCGAAGTCAAATCGCTGGCCACCCTTCCGGGCAAGGACGAGTTGTTCGCGAAGCTGCTGTTCCTGATCAACGCGCCGGCACAGCGGCTAGTCACCGTGCTGAATGCCACCGGCCGCGACCTGGCTGTGGTTTTGGGCCAGGGCGTGGAGAAGGAAAAGTTCACCGGAGAGACGGCTGCGGCCTGAGTTCGGCGTACTCCTTAACTAGGAGTGCGGAGGTTTTTCAAGGGGTTTGGTCACGAAACAAGCGGGAAGTGTGCAAGTCTGGCGCTTCGGAAACTTCCTGGTTGGGGCTTCGAGGCCGAGGCAACATTGGAGAAACAGGCATTTCAAACGATTTCTGATTGGAGAAGAACATGGCGGATCTAGCGCAGTTGGAAGAACAGATTGTAAGCCTGAGCCTGCTGGAAGCGGCGGCCCTGGTGAAGAAACTGGAAGAGCGGCTGGGCGTTTCGGCGGCAGCGGCGGCTCCGGTGGCGGTGGCGGCAGGCGGGGGCGCGGCAGCTCCGGTGGCTGAGGAGAAGACCGAGTTCCAGGTCATCCTGAAAGACTTTGGCGCCAACAAGATCAATACCATCAAGGCCGTACGCGAAGTGACCTCGCTGGGCTTGAAGGAAGCCAAGGACCTGGTCGATGGAGCTCCGAAGGCCATCAAGGAGAGCGCGACCAAGGACGAGGCCGAGGCGATCAAGAAGAAGTTTGAGGGCGTTGCGACCATCGAAATCAAGTAAGTCAGGATGGAGAGGTTGCAGGGACTTGCAAGCCCAGCCGGAACGCGCTACGATAGTCGTTGCGCGTCTTTTCGGCTCTTTCCAATTTTTATGGGAGGGAGCGGAGCTGGGCGACGCGTCTTGAGCATTGAGGAGCGGCACGCAAGCGCGGGGTTGTCAGAGGAGGGCCAAGCACTCTGGCGGAACGCGCAGCGCGGTGGATAAGTGCCGTAGGGTCAATGGGTTAGCTAAGGTTCCCATTGATGGGTTGGGCGAGTAGCTGGCGGGCGCGGCAGAAGCGAACTTTGGGATCGGCGAAGCAGGGCAACAGAAATTCGGATGGGGGCACAGGCATCAGGCCGCGCTCGTGAGGCATTGCGTCCTCGCGAGCTTTTCGTGTCTTCCGACCGCAGCGGGTAGTGCTTAACAGCGAAAACCTGCCCCTTATTGCGCATAGGTACAAAGAACGGCAACACATCCCTTGCGCTTGCTTCCTCGATTGTGCGCAGTCTAGCGCACTTGCCAGTTGTACGGCAATGCCCATATCGCGACTTGGACGTGACTCTTTCGAGCAGGGTTGCCCGGCCTGCGATTTTCCTGTGCGCTCGTGGCCCTTTGCCTGAGCGGACGGGCGGCGCTAAGGGGTGGGACTGGAATTGCGCAGTGCGCCAGTCGGTTTTTTTGAGTTTCTTACCATAAACAGCCGGTGCCGCCGAGACTCGGGCGCCGGCCGGATTGGGCCTCGATAGATATCGCGGAGAATCCGGAGCGACGAGCCTCAGGAGTGAAGCATGCCCAACGAGAAGCGCGCGATTCGCAGCAGGCTCGATTTTTCAAAGATTCCCACCGCAACCCAGATTCCTAACCTGATTGAAGTGCAGCGGCGTTCGTATGAGCGCTTTCTGCAGATGGACAAGCTTCCCAACGAGCGCGACGACTCGGG
>PMOF01000173.1:492-3326 GCA_003162495.1 Acidobacteriaceae bacterium | reverse complement strand
GAGTGCAAGTGCGGCCACTTGAAAGGGCTGCACCACCTGCGCACGGCTTGCGTGCATTGCGGCGCGATGGTGATTACCGATCCCTTCCTGCCTGGCGACGTGTTGTGCCAGAAGTGCGGCACCTACAACAAAAACATGCCGGACTTCTGCAATAAGTGCGGCGACCCGGTAAGCCTGCAGCTGAAGTACGACCAGCAGGAGTGCGAAGAGCGGGGCATGACGTTCTCTGCGCCGTTGAAGGTGACGGTGCGCCTGACGATCTATGAAAAGGATCCGGAGACCGGCAACAAGTCCATCAAGGACATCAAGGAGCAGGAGGTGTTTTTCGGCGATATTCCGCTGATGACGCCGAATGGCACCTTTATTGTGAACGGGACCGAGCGCGTGATTGTTTCGCAATTGCATCGTTCGCCGGGTGTCTTTTTCGAGTCAGCGCAAAACCGCACCTACTTCCTGGGCAAGATTATTCCCTATCGCGGATCTTGGGTGGAGTTCGAGTACGACCAGAAGAACACGCTCTACGTGCGCATCGACCGCAAGCGCAAGTTTCTGGGGACCATTTTTCTGCGCGCGCTGGGCCTGCGTTCGGACGAAGAAATCCTGAAGACCTTCTAT
This sequence comes from Acidobacteriaceae bacterium, assembly GCA_003162495.1. Lineage (GTDB taxonomy): Bacteria > Acidobacteriota > Terriglobia > Terriglobales > Acidobacteriaceae > Telmatobacter. The sequence goes on along the minus strand of PMOF01000173.1, from coordinate 2,711 downwards.
ACAGTCGACCGGATCCACATTGCCGGCGGCAAGCTGAACTGGGCGGTAGCCCCGGCCACGCAGGCGCTGACGCACCTGGTGGGCGCCAAGCCGGCGCACGCAGTGGTGCATCACGGCGAGGAGATCGCGCACTCGGGGCGCAAGATTACTGCTAACTCGCTGAAGGCCATCCGCGCGGCGGGCATCGACAAGGTTGAAGTCGAGTCTGCGGAACTGGATGGAGCCATCACCGCGTCCGACGTGGTGGATATGGCGACCGGCGAAGTGGTGGTCGAGGCCAACGTGGAGTTGACCGCCGACCGGCTGCACAAGGTGCTATCGAGCGGCGCGGCCAGCTTCGAGGTGTTTTTCCCGGAGCGCGACGAGGTGGGCAACGTCATCACCAACACGCTGAAGCGCGATTCGGTGCGCAAGCCCGAAGAGGCGCTGATCGAGATTTACCGCAAGCTGCGGCCAGGCGATCCGCCCACGCTGGACACGGCGACGGCGCTGTTCGAGGGCATGTTCTTTGACGCGCGCAAGTACGATTTTTCGCGTGTGGGCCGGCTCAAGTTCAACATCAAGCTGTATGAGAACCAGGACGCGACAAAACTGGATCACCGCACGCTGACGCCGGAGGATTTTTACGCGACCATTCGCTACCTGCTCAAGTTGCGCAGAAACATCGGCATGGTGGACGACATCGATCACCTGGGCAACCGTCGCGTGCGCGCCGTCGGCGAGCTGATGGAAAACCAGTTCCGCATCGGCCTGGTGCGCATGGAGCGGGCCATCAAGGAAAAGATGAGCGTGTATCAGGAGCTTTCGACGGCCATGCCGCACGACCTGATCAACGCCAAGCCGGTGATGGCGGCCATTCGCGAGTTTTTCGGCTCATCGCAGTTGTCGCAATTCATGGACCAGACCAATCCGCTGTCGGAGATCACGCACAAGCGCAGACTGTCGGCTCTTGGGCCGGGCGGCTTGTCGAGAGAGCGCGCGGGATTTGAAGTGCGCGACGTGCACCCGACGCACTACGGGCGTATTTGCCCGATTGAAACGCCGGAAGGTCCGAACATCGGGCTGATCAGTTCGTTGAGCTGCTTTGCGCGCATCAATGAATATGGATTCATCGAGTCGCCGTATCGCAAGGTGAAGGACTCGCGGATTCTGGACTACGTGGAGATTGCCAACGCCGGCGAGAGCGGCCTGCGCGTGGGCGATCACATCGAGAAGGAAGAAGCGGCCAAGCTGAATGCCAAGCTGAAAAAAGAAGGCAAGCGGCAGATCGACCAGATTCCGTTCAGCTTTTATCTTTCCGCGTGGGAAGAGGACAAGCACACCATTGCGCAGGCCAACATCGAGTTCAACGACAAGGGCGAGATCACCGAAGACCTGGTGAACGCGCGCCGGCAGGGAAACTTTGTGCTGGTGAATCGCACCGACGTGGACTACATCGATGTGAGCCCCAAGCAACTGGTCTCCGTGGCAGCGTCGCTGGTGCCGTTCCTGGAGCACGACGATGCCAACCGCGCGCTGATGGGCGCCAACATGCAGCGCCAGTCGGTTCCCTTGTTAGTTGCCGAGGCGCCGCTGGTCGGCACCGGCATGGAGGGCGTGACGGCGCGCGATTCCGGCGCCGTGATCCTGGCCAAGCGCAACGGCTTTGTGGATTCGGTGGACTCGGAGCGCATTATCGTGCGCGTCGAGGGTGAGCATCATCCCACGCAGCTTTCGCGCGAGGTGGGCTCGGACATTTATCAGCTCATCAAGTTCAAGCGGTCAAACCAGAACACCTGCATCAACCAGAAGCCGGTGGTGCGCGAAGGCGATCGTGTGATCAAGGGCCAGGTGATTGCGGACGGTCCTTGCACCGAACAGGGCGAGCTAGCGCTGGGACGCAACGTGCTGGTGGCCTTCATGCCTTGGCGCGGATACAACTTCGAGGATGCGATCCTGATCAGCGAAAAGCTGGTGCGGGAGGACTACTACACCTCGGTGCACATTGAGGAGTTCGAGATCGAGGCGCGCGACACGAAGCTCGGTCCCGAGGAGATCACGCGCGACATTCCCAACGTGAGCGAACATGCGCTGCGCGATCTGGACGAGAGCGGCGTAATCCGCATCGGCGCTCAGATCAAGCACGGCGACATCCTGGTGGGGAAAGTGACTCCGAAGGGCGAGACGCAACTGACCCCAGAAGAGAAGCTGCTCCGGGCGATCTTCGGCGAAAAGGCCGG
>PMOF01000173.1:0-455 GCA_003162495.1 Acidobacteriaceae bacterium | reverse complement strand
CTCGAAAAGAACCTGGGCGACGAAATCCGCATTCTGACGGACGAGCGGTTGAAGCGGCTGGAGGGCATTCTGGGCGCTAAAGAAGTGCTGGCCGACCTGCACGACGAGCGGACCAACAAGCGCTTGCTCACCAAGGGCGCGTTGCTGGACCGCGAAACGATCGAGCGCATTTCGACCAAGAACCTGAAGCGCATTCGTTATGCAGACAAGGACCCGCGCGTCAACGAGCAGATCGAGGAGATGACCTCGCGGCAGATTGAAGTGCTGCGCAAGATCACCAACGAGAAGATTCTCAAGCTGCAAAAGGGCGATGAACTGCCTCCGGGCGTGATCAAGCTGGTGAAAGTCTATGTGGCCATGAAGCGCAAGCTCTCAGTGGGCGACAAGATGGCCGGCCGTCACGGCAACAAGGGCGTGATTGCGCGCATTCTTCCAGAAGAAGACATGCCGTATCT
>PMOF01000024.1:5374-13857 GCA_003162495.1 Acidobacteriaceae bacterium | reverse complement strand
CTGCCGTTGAAAAAGCTGCGGCAGAACTGACGCCGTTCATGCGCCAGTGGACGGCGGCCAAGCGGGAGAATCCGGACGCGCTGCTCTTCTTTCGCATGGGCGATTTTTACGAGCTGTTCTATGACGATGCAGTGACGGTGAGCCGCGAGTTGCAGTTGACGCTCACGGCGCGGGACCGGGAACGCTCGCAGCCGATGTGCGGGGTGCCCTATCACGCCGTGGAAGTTTACCTGACGCGTCTTCTGCGCAAGGGCTATCGCATCGCCATCTGCGACCAGATGGAGGATCCCAGGCTCACCAAGAAGATCGTGCGTCGCGAGGTCACACGAGTGCTCTCGCCGGGCACCGCGCTCGACTCCGCACTGGGCCAGGAACAAAACAATTTTCTAGCGGCACTCTACGAAGTCGCCAGCGAGGCCGGGGATAAGACTCAGGCTAGCCGAGTCTGCGCCGTAGCCTTGCTCGATGTGTCCACGGGCGACTTTCGCACGGCCGAGTTTCGTGGTGTGAACGCCCGCCAGCAAGCTGTTGACGAAATTATGAAGGCGGCTCCCAGCGAGGTGCTGCTTGCCGCGAGTGCCGAGTTGCCCGCGCAGCTGGAGCGGATTCCGGCGCGCACCCGCGTTGAAGATTGGGTCTGGACTCGCGACTTCGCCGTCCCGCTGGTCGAGCGCCAGCTCAATGTCCGCTCGCTTGAGGGTTTTGGCCTCGACACGCACCCGGCAGCGGCCATTGCCGCCGGCGCCGTGCTCCACTATGTGCGCTCCACACAGAAGATTGACGCGCTGCACATTGACAGCCTCAAATTTCAGGAGCATTCAACGGCGCTGGAACTGGACCAGGTGACGGTGCGCAATCTGGAACTCGTAGAGCCGCTGTTCTTGGGGCAGGACAGCCGCACCACGCTCTTCCACACCCTGGACGCATGCCAGACGCCTATGGGCAAGCGGTTGTTGCGGGCCACGATTCTGCGACCGCTGTTCGACGCCCAGGCGATCGAGGCTCGTTATGAAGCAGTGGGGGAGGCGCATGCAGACCTGGTGAGGCGCGAAGAGATTCGCCGCGCCTTCAACGGCATTCTCGATCTGGAGCGCCTTCTCGCTCGGCTCTCGCTCGACTCCGCCGGTCCGCGTGATGTGCGGGCGCTTGCGGCAAGCCTCAGCAAGCTGCCGGGGTTGAAAGTTGCGCTCGAGGCCATGAAGGGCGCCAACTGGCGAGAAGTGGCCGCGCGTCTCGACCGCCTGGTAGAGACCACTGCTCTCATCCACGCCACGCTTGTGCCTGAGCCTCCTCTGACGCTTGTCGATGGTGGCGCGATTGCAGCCGGAGTGGACCATGAACTAGACGAACTTCGTATCATTTCCACCACCGGCCGCCAGTCCATCGCCGCTATTGAAGAGCGCGAGCGGGCTCGCACCGGCATTGGTTCGCTCAAAGTCCGCTATAACTCCGTGTTTGGCTATTACATCGAGATCACCAAGGCTAACATCGCCCTGGCCCCTGCCGATTATGAACGCAAACAGACGCTGGTGAATGCCGAGCGGTTCACCACGCCGGAGTTAAAGGAGTACGAGCGCAAGATACTCACCGCGCACGACCGCTGCATCGAGATTGAGAAGAGGATTTTTGTTAAACTACGCGCCACCGTATTGCAGGCGGCGGGCCGCATTCGCCGCACGTCTGCGGCCGTTGCCGAAGCGGATCTTCTGGCTAACTTCGCTCATCTGGCTGCCTTGCGGCGCTACGTTCGTCCCGTCCTTGTGAACGAGCCAGTCATTGAAGCCATCGCCGGGCGTCATCCCGTGATCGAGCAGTGGATGGAAGAGACACGCGAGGGGCGATTCATCGCCAACGATTTGTATCTCAACGCTGCCGCCGAAGGACCCGGTTTGTTACTCATAACTGGCCCTAACATGGGTGGCAAAAGCACTTATCTGCGCCAGGCCGCGATGTTAGTCCTGCTGGCCCAGATGGGCAGCTTTGTTCCGGCGGAGAACATGCGCTTTGGCCTGGTGGACCGCATTTATACCCGCATTGGAGCCAGCGACAACCTGGCGCGCGGCCGTTCTACGTTCATGGTGGAAATGACCGAAACCGCGACCATTCTGAACACCGCCACAAAGCAATCGCTGATTCTGCTCGACGAGATGGGTCGCGGCACGGCCACCTTTGACGGACTCTCGCTGGCATGGGCCACGGTCGAGTATCTCCATGCGGAAACGGGCGCACGTACGCTCTTTGCCACGCACTACCATGAGTTGACCATGCTGGCTGAAAAGCTGCCACGGGTACGTAATCTGCGCGTCGGCGTGAAAGAGGCTGCGGGAGGGATCGTGTTCCTGCATAACATTGAACCGGGCGCGGCCAGCAAGAGTTATGGCATCGAAGTGGCGCGTCTCGCCGGACTTCCTTCGGCGGTGATCGAGCGCGCCAAGCGGGTACTGCGCCAACATGAGAAGCAGGAGCGCCACAACGTGCAGGTAGAGACAGCCGAGCCCATGCAGCTAACCATTTTTGCTCCACTGTCGCAGCGTATAGTGGATCGCATTGAGGCGACGGATGTGAACTCCCTGACGCCGCTGCAGGCTTTGAATCTGCTGGAAGAATTGCAACAGGAATTGAAGGAGAAGGGATGACGGCTTATCTGCGACAGGCGGCGGGAAACCTGCTGGTAGTTGGACTGAGCGGTGCGGAGTTGACGGGAATGGAGCGCGCATGGCTCAAGCTGGTGCGGCCTGCGGGCATCATTCTCTTTCGTCGCAATATCAAGGACCCGGGCCAGACGCGGGCACTGCTCACCGAAGCGGCGGCGCTGGGCTCGGCGCACAGTATGCTCTGCGTAGATGTGGAAGGCGGCACCGTGGACAGGCTCCGCGACGCGCTGGCGCCCATGCCTTCTGTGCAGGCTGTCGCTCACGCCGCGGTTCGCATCGGCAACCCCGGGCTGACTCGCGAGCTCGGTGAATTGGTGGCGCGCGCTGTCAAAGCTTTCGGCTTCAATACCGCGCTGGCGCCGGTTCTCGACCTGGCGCTGCAAGATTCAGCACAGATCATGGGCACGCGCACCGCCGCTGCCACGGGCGCCGGTGTTATCGAATACGCGCGTGGCTTTCTTGCCGGTCTATCCGCTGAGGGCGTGATCGGCTGCGGCAAGCATTTTCCCGGACTGGGCGGCGGACAGAGCGACTCGCATCTCGTAACTCCGATNNAGTTACCGATGATCATGATGAATCATGCCGCTTATCCCGATACGCCCAGCCGCAAGCGGCCTGCTTCCGCCTCTCCCTTTTGGATAGAAACCGTGCTGCGCGAGCGCATCGGCTATCGCGGAATGATCTTTTCCGACGATCTGGAGATGGGAGGCATTCTTAATTTCATGCCCATCGGAGAGGCCGCGATTGAGGCTCTGCGCGCTGGAACGGATTTACTCGAAATTTGCCACACCGCTGAACAGATTCTGCTTGTTTTCGAAGCGCTGATCGCTGAAGGCGAGCGCTCTGCCGCCTTCCGCAAGCTTCTCTTTGCGCGGGCAAGACAGACGGATAAAATGCGCGCCACGCTGTTTGGCCGCCCGATTCCGCGAGCTCTTTCGGCACGGCAATTCGAGGTACTCCGGAATCGAATCCTGCGTTTCGGCGCAACCATCGCCAAGGCATCATCCGCACCGGAGAACTTATCGGCATGACTGCGAAAGCCATGAACGTAGCCGGCATCATGAGCGGCACATCGGCCGATGGCATCGATGTTGCCTTGGTGCGGATTGAACCTGGCAATGCGCGGCCCGAGCTGACTCTCCTGGCACACGAGGGAATCGCGTTTCCGCCCGCGCTGCGCAACCATGTGCTGGCGGCGATGAACGCGACATCGACATCGGCCGCGGAACTCGCGCGTCTCCACTGGCGACTCGGCATTGCCTACGCTGAGGCGGTCAGCGCAACGCTCAAGCTGCATCCGCTTAAACTTCACCTGATTGGCTGCCACGGCCAGACGCTCTATCATCAGCCGCGCGCGACCGTCTACGCGGCCCGCAAGTTTGCCTGCACCTGGCAGGCCGGCGAGGCGGCGGTGATTGCGGCTGCGCACGGCATTCCGGTGGTTTCCAATTTTCGTCCCGCGGATATACTGGTCGGCGGTCAGGGCGCGCCGCTGGTCCCGCTCCTGGACTACACGCTGTTTGCCGACGCGACACGCGGGCGCGTTCTTCAAAACATCGGCGGCATCGCCAATCTGACTGCGATCCCTGCGGGCGCTGGGCCCGGTCGCGTGATTGCCCTGGACACTGGCCCCGGCAACATGGTTATCGATGCCCTGGCACAGCAGCTTTTCGGTATCGCGTTTGACCGCGACGGAGCCCTTGCAGCCCAGGGAAAGGTGCTTGAGCCGGAGCTGGCCGCGGCGTTGCGCAATCCATACTTTCAACTCAAGCCTCCACGGACCACGGGACGCGAGCAGTTTGGCCGAGAATACGCAGCGGCGTTGCTTGAGGACTGTAAACGGCACAACGAAAATCCCAAAGATGCATTGGCCACGGCGACCGCGCTCACGGCGGAGACCATCGCGCAAAGCTATAAGCAATTTATTTTGCCGAGGATGAAAGGCGGAAAAAATGTGCGCAGCGCAGTCGACTATATCGTCTCCGGCGGCGGCGCGCGCAATCGCACCTTAATGGCCATGCTGACGCAGCGTCTGGAGCCGTTAGGTTGCACGATGGCATCGAGCGAGGACTTTGGCCTTCCGGCTGAGGCCAAGGAGGCGGCGGCCTTTGCGCTGCTGGCGTGGCAAACCTGGCATCGCCTCCCCGGCAACGTGCCCTCGGCAACCGGAGCGAGCAGGCCTGCGATTCTCGGCCAGGTGACGTATGCGTAGACTGCTGGCTCTGGTCTCGCTGCTTGCCCTGGCCTCGCTGCTTGTCCTGACCGGGTGCCACGCGGCGAAGAGGGATCCAGGCACAGTCGTCTTTCTCATCGATAGCAGTCCTGCCAATCTGGATCCGCGTATCGGAACAGATGGTCAATCCGAGCACATCGATGAGCTGCTGTTTGACGGCCTGGTGGCCCGCGATGCCAACTTTCACTTCGCGCCTGCGCTGGCCGAGCGCTGGGAGCAGCCGAATCCGCTCACACTGATCTTCCATCTGCGGGCCGGCGTGCGTTTCCACGACGGCCGTCTGCTGACTGCGCGCGATGTGTTGTGGACCGTCAACTCCATGCGCACCGGAGCGGTGATCTCCGCCAAGGCCGCATCCTACGCTTCGGTGGACTCTGTGGAGGCTCCCGACGATCGGACTGTTGTTTTCCATTTGAAACATGGAGACAATTTTCTACTCACCAATCTTTCCACAGGCGGGATCGGCATTGTTCCCGAGGGCAGCGGCCGCGACTTCTGGCAGCATCCGGTGGGAACGGGGCCGTTTCGTTTCGTGAACCAGCAGATCGATCAGGATGTCGTCGTCGAACGCAATCCGCTGAGTTGGACTGCGCCCCCCCTTATCGAACGCGTACGCTTCGCCGTGGTTCCGGACGCCATCACGGAATCGCTCGAACTGGAAAAAGGCTCCGCCGACCTGGCCATCAATTCCCTTCCCATGGATTCGCTGCCGATACTCGCCAAGCAACCCAACCTGCAAGTGGAAGACGGTGGAGGGACGCAAATTCAGTATCTGGCCTTTAACTTGCGCGACCCGTTGCTCAAGGATCTGCGCGTGCGCCAGGCCATCGCCTGCGCAATCGACCGCAACTTGATTATCAAAACGCTCATGCTGGGGCACGCGCAACCGGCTCTGAGCCTGTTGCCTCCCGCGCACTGGGCGTGGACGGGCGATGTGGCGCGTTACGATTACGATCCGGCGCGGGCGGCGAGCCTGCTGGATGAGGCTGGGCTTGTGCCGGGTAACGATGGAGTCCGTCTCCATCTAACTATGAAGATCAGCACCATCGAAGAGACGCGGTTGCTAGCCGTCGTGATGCAACAGGAGCTGGCCAACGTGGGGATTGCGCTCGACCTGCGCAGTTCCGAGTACGCAACGTTTTACTCCGACGTGACCCGCGGAGCTTTTCAGATGTATTCGCTGCGCTGGATTGGCGGCAACGAGCAGCCGGATATTTTCAGCTACGTCTTCTCGACTGCCAGCTTCTCTCCAGCGGGCGCGAATCGCGGCCACTACTCGAATCCGAAGCTCGACGCGCTGCTTGACGACNNGCCTTCAATCTCTGGTACCGGGACACGGTCGTGGTATTTAACAAGCGGCTGACCCACGTGGTTCCCACGCCGTCGGGAAGTTACACCTTTCTGGAGACCGCCGAATTGGCCAACCCGGCAGGGCAATAGAAAAGGAACATGCTGTCGCTGCCCGGAATGCGCACCGCAGCCTGCGCGTGGGAAACCCAATCCCTCCCAATGCCTTCTAGCTGACCTTAAGAGAGACTTAACTTTTTGTCGGCCGCATATTCAGAAAATATCGGCTATTTGGCCTGTTTTTGGAGGATTCCGTAACAACTCAGCACGCCATGAACGGACCGGCTCAACCTTTTGGCGCGCTCGCTCGTCTACGCAATAGAGATTATTTCTCTAGCCCGGGCGATAGTGGCCCGTGGAGAAATGGCTTATGAACAGCGAGACGCAAAGTCGGCATCCAGCTTTCAGCGCGTGTCTAGCCTCATTGATACTGGTGGTCGCAACGCTGATCCCATCCATCGCCGCGGCGCAGGCCTCTTCACGCTTTGTGGGCACCATCACAGCCATCAGCGGAAACTCGCTCACCGTGAAACCTGACACTGGTGAAGTTCGTCAGGTTGCTGTGCCGGCCGAAGCGGCAATCAAGCGCATTGCCCCCGGCCAAAAAGATTTGAGCACAGCGGAGACCATCCAGTTCAGCGAATTGGCTGTTGGCGACCGCGTGCTGGTAAAACTTGGCCCAGACGCGACCGCCGGCACATCGCAGGCCTTGCAAATTGTTGCCGTCAAGCAGGCAGACGTGGCCTTGAAACAGCAAAAGGATCGCGAAGACTGGCAGCGGCGTGGAGTGGGCGGACTGGTGAAGAGCGTAGATAGCGCCGGCGGCGTCATTGTGTTGACCAGCGGTATCGGGTCCACTGCCCGGACCATCACCGTGCGCACAACGAAGACAACGATGCTGAAAAGATACGCGCCCGCTTCGGTGAGTTTCGATGCGGTGCAGCCCGCGCCCATCGACGCAATTCACCCCGGCGACCAATTGCGGGCGCGAGGAACCAAGAATGCGGATGGCACCCAGTTCGACGCGGAAGAAGTGGTTTCAGGAACCTTCCGGAATATCTCCGGCACTATCACATCGCTCGATCCCGCCAGCTCGACGCTGGTGGTGAAAGATCTTGTTACCAAAAAACAGGTGACCATCCATATCACAACTGACGCGCAAATGCGCCGGTTGCCTGATCGCATGGCACAGATGCTGGCTGCGCGGTTCAAAGCCTCAACCGATCCGGGTACCTCGGCAGGTGCGGCGGGCGGATCGGCTGGAACCGGGCAGCCAGCGAGCACCTACTCCCCGCAGAATCAGCGAAGCGGTGCCGGGCAGTGGAACAACGGTGGCGCCCAGGCCGGAGGCGGCCAAGGGAGCGGGGCAGCCGGAGGCCAGGGTGCCGGTGATCCGCAGCAGATGTTAGGCCGGGCCCCCGCAATCCAACTTGCTGATCTGAAGAAGGGCGATGCGGTGATGCTGGTGTCAACGGAAGGCGAAACGGACGTGACCGCCATCACGCTGCTTGCCGGCGTTGAGCCGCTGCTCGAAGCTCCCGCCGCAAGCCAAAGCCTGCTCAACAACTGGAGCCTGAACTCCGGCTCCGGCGCAGCGGACGCAGCAGCCCAGTAGGCGCAATCTCATTTTGATTGGAAAACAAGCGAGGACTCGTGTACTCAAGACTTCATAGCTTTCATCCTATTCTAATTGCCCTGGCGCTCAGCTTTGCCGGGATCGTGTCGGCGCAGGCGCAGACTCCCGCGTCCGCAGCACCCGCGACAGCTACCGCTACGCTGCGTGGGCATATTACCGACCCCACGGGCGCGCTGATTCCCGGCGCAACTGTGGTCATCACCACTTCGGCGGGAACCGCCGTGACCAACACCGCAGCGGACGACACCGGCGCCTATGCGGTGAACGGGCTCGCGCCCGGCGGTTACATTGTGAAAGCCAGCTTTGCTGGCTTCGCTCCCTTCGCGTCGCCGTCCATTCAGCTTGCGGCCGGCCAAATGAAGCGTGTGGATATTTCGATGGCCATCGAAGAGGCACAGCAGAGCGTGACCGTCACCGACGAATCGCCCACAGTGAACATCGAGGCCGGAGGCAACTCAAATGCCATTATCCTTAAAGGCAAGGACCTGGATGCACTCTCCGACGACCCCGACGAATTGTCGAGCGAACTGTCCGCGCTGGCCGGTCCGTCGGCAGGACCTAATGGCGGGCAGATTTACATCGACGGCTTCAGCGGCGGCCAACTTCCGCCCAA
>PMOF01000024.1:0-5347 GCA_003162495.1 Acidobacteriaceae bacterium | reverse complement strand
TACAGGGCAACGACAAGAACTTCAATACCGGCGACCCCTTCACCAAAACAATCCCCTCCTATTACAGCTACCAGTTCAACGGTACGGCGAGCGGTGCACTCACAAAGACCGCTTCGTTCTTTGTGAGTGCCGAGCAGCGCAACACCGAGAACGTGAACGCATGGCTGATTCCCGATGCCGTGCTCGTAGACAGCTCTGGCCTGTATACCGATACCCCAAGCTACGGCGTCAACCTGTTGAATCGGCGCATTCGCGACAATGCCTCGGCGCGCATCGACTGGCAACTGGGCGCCCGGAACACGTTCACGGCGCGCTACGGTTTCTGGTCTGAGTCCGAACACGGCGATCTGAACCAGAACTACCTTCCCAGCGCTTCAACGCACGAGTCGAACACCGACCACACCGTGCAGATAAGCGATGCAATCGTGATTAACGATCATGCTGTGAACGAAACCCGTTTCCAGTACGAGCGGCAAAATGAGAATCATTACCCGGACCTGGCGGCTCGCACCATCAGCGTCCAGGGAGATTTTACGGGGGGCGGCTATCCCGGCCAAATGAGTCTCGATCACACCACGCGGCTCGAATTTCAGAATCTGACCACGCTGAGCCATGGAGCACATGCCATAAAATTTGGAACTCGCTTGCGCGACACCCGGGATGCCAACCTGACCAACGCGGACTTCAATGGTTTGTTCACCTTCGATTCATTCCAAAGTTATCTCAACATGGCCAACGGGCTTTTGGATGGTTCCTCGTTCAACAGTCTCGCGAGCCAGGGCTACGGCCCCACTTCCGCCACTTACTCCAGCGGCCAGGAATCGACGCTCGCCAATGTCTTCGACGCAGCTCTGTTCGCTCAGGACGACTGGAAGTTTAATCCCCGGCTGACGCTCTCCGGCGGCCTTCGCTGGGAGTCGCAAAACCATATCTCCGACCACAGCGACTGGGCGCCCCGCGCCTCACTCGCCTACGCCCTTGACGGCGGCAAAAACAAGAAGACCAAGACCGTGCTGCGGGGCGGATACGGATTCTTCTACGACAGGCTTGCGTCCAGCAATCTGCTGACAATCAATCGCGCCAACGTCCAGCAGCAGATCGTGCTCAACAACCCAACCTGCGCCGCAACGGCGACCTCACTCAGCGCGATCGACATGACCACATGCTCAAGCACCGAAAGCTCAAGCAGCACTGCTTCGACGCCGGTAAAGTATGAAGTCGATCCTTACTTCCACGCACCCGTCACCGGGCAGGCTGGCGTCAGTCTCGAGCGGCAACTGCTTCCTGGCACAAGTGTGACGCTCACGTATCTGCGCTCCATGGGAGTGCACCAGTTGGATACACGCAACGCCAATCAGGCCACCGGCGGAACTCCGCAGAATAGCTCAGGAGGATACCTGTACGAGTATTATCCTGAAGCGGTCTTCAAACAGAATCAGGTCATCACCAGCGTGAACGCCAGGGTGAACAAGAACTTGAGCCTGGTGGGTTTTTACACTCTTGCATGGGCCAACACCGACGGCGCCGGCAGCACTGCATCCGATGCCTACAACCTGACCAAGGACTACGGCCGTGCCACTTTCGTTTCGCGAAATCAGATCTTCGCAATGGCCAGTTACACCGGTCCATGGGGCATTCGCTTCAATCCGTTCCTGATCGCCCAATCGGGCCGTCCATTCAACATCACACTGGCTACGGATCCGCTAAACAACCTGTTCAATCAGCGGCCAACCTACGCAACCTCGGCCACGCCGGCAGCCGACCAGGTTTCCACCCCCTACGGCCTTCTTGACAGTGCCGCGCTTCCTGGCGAAGCCACTGTTCCGGACAATCTAGGCAACGGCCCCGCGGCGGTGGCCCTCAACCTGCGCATCAGCCGTGCATTTGGCATCGGTCCCAAGCTGGGTGGGGCTCCTGCGCAAGGCGGCACCGGCGGACCGCCTCAGGGTGGCCCTCCAGACGGCGGTGGCGGTGGCCGGCGCGGCGGACCGCCTGGAGGCAGCCTCGGCCCCGGCGGCCTGGGTGGCGGAGGTGGTGGTCGCGGCGGACCAGGCGGCATGTTTGGGCCGACTAACACTGGACACAAATACTCGTTGAATTTCAGCGCTCAGGCGTTGAACCTCTTCAACGACATCGACTACGGAACGCCGACCGGAACACTCACCAGCCCGTATTTCAACCGGTCCACGAGCCTTGCCGGCGGCATCTTCAGCACCGGCTCGGCGGCGCGGCGCGTGTTTGTGCAGGCCGTCTTCTCGTTTTGATCGATGAATTAAAGCCGAAGCAAGAGTGCCGGAGCGCAATGCTCCGGCACTTTGTTGTTGTGTTTACTTGCCCGCAGCCACCGCCGCGGGCTCATCTTCGGCTCTGAATGCATCTGTCAGCGAAATGACCCGCAATTGCGTCTTGAGCGTCTCTAATGATGCGGAGCTGGTGGCCGTGATCGTTGCCGTTTCTCCCGGCAGCAGATTGAAATAATTATCCGAGACCTTCACATCCAGATCGCCAAACGAAAGATACACACTGCGCGCCAGCACCGGAGATGTGATCGTGATTTTGTAGTTTCCACTTCCGCCAGTCGTTTCCACCGTGAGTGCAGCCGGCAGCAGATGCACCCCTTTCACCGGCGCAAGATACGCCAGGTTGCGTGATGCCAAAACGCCGCCCACGCTCAACTCAGCCACCACAAACACTCGCGATGTGTCTGCCGCGCCAGCCTGCGTCAGCTTCAGCAGCGGCCAATCCAGATAAACCTTGCTGGCCAGCGGCGCCACGTCCACCGAGTGCGAATCCTCAAGCAGCACTTTGCCGCCGAAGTCCATCAGCCGCACACGCAACGTGGCCGCAACCGGAGCTGTTCTGTCGGATACGATGTAGGTCTTCAGCGAGCCATCCTCAAGGTGGGGCGAAACCAGAATGGGCGCATAAAAACGGCGCGCATAATATTGCAGCGCCTTCCAGCGGCCGTAGTAGTCGATCGAAGACCATGAGGCCACCGGCCAGCAGTCGTTCAACTGCCAGAAGATTGAGGCCATGGTATCCGGTCGGCTGCGCCGAAAGTGCTCCGCACCAATCTTGATGCCCTCAGCCTGCAGCACCTGGCTCACATACAAAAAACTCGGAAAGTCGTTGGGCTCCGGATAATCCTTGAGCAGATAGTCGTGGATGATCGCATTGCCTTCATTGTTCTTTTGGTGCGCCAGCATCACCGGCGTGAAGATTCCGGTGCGATCCTCCGGTTCCGTGAACGATTCGATGGTCTTCATTTCCGGAAACGATTGGAATCCATATTCCGTTACAAAGCGCGCGTGATGCGTTTCATAGGTCGAGAACGGCACGCGCCCATGCCATACGTCCCAGATGTGCGCGTCACCGCTCTGGTAGTGGTCGCTCAGCTCTTCATAATCGGCGCTCGGCGAGCTGGGCCAGTAAGGCGTCTCCGCATCCAGCCTCTCCACCACCCGGTTCAAAATGCCGCTGAACTCGGTCAGATAGTCCTGCCACATCTGGAACTTTACGTCCGGGTGCAGCTTGCCCCGGTCGCCCCAATTGAAGGCGATTTCAGTCTCATTGTTTCCGCACCACAGAACGATGCTGGGATGATTGCGCAGGCGGCGCACCTGGTCTTCGGCTTCGGCTTCAATGTTGAGTTTGAATGCATAGGTGCCCGGCTGCCAGTCGTTGCCGAACATGAAATCCTGCCAGACCATGATGCCCAACTCGTCGCAGATCGAATAGAATTCATCGGTTTCGTAGTAGCCGCCGCCCCAATGGCGAATCATGTTCATGTTGGCGTCGCGGGCCGATTCGAGAATGCGCCGGTAATCGGCGGTTGTCACGCGATTCGGAAAACTGTCGAAGGGAATCACGTCCGCTCCCTTGGCGAAAACAGGAATGCCGTTGACGATGAGCTGGAAGGAGCGTCCCCACGGGTCAAGGTGCCGGTCGAGCACGATGGATCGGAGACCCGCCTTTGACTTTCGCTGTTCGGCCATCGCCTGTCCCCCAGCGCCCACCTGCGCCGTGAACTCGTAAAGCGGCTGTTCTCCATACCCGGCCGGGTACCAGAGCTTCGGCTGGCGAATCTCGATGGGCAGATCGATTTCGTTTCGTCCGGCATGAAAGCTCAGCGTCTCAATCACCGTCACCGGCTTGCCCTTATCGGAATACTGCACGCTCACCCTGGCTGCACCCGCACTGGTTGCTTCCACCTCGACCTCAGCATCCAGGTGTGCCACTTCGTTGCTCACGTCGCGCTGCCGAATCGCGAAGTCCGCAATGCGCACCTTATCCCAGGCTTCAATCCGCACCGGCCGCCAGATGCCGCTGGTGACGAACGTCGGCCCCCAATCCCATCCGTATTCATACGCTGCCTTGCGAATGTAAGTTTTGGCCGCGGTCCCGGTTTTGGGTTGCCATGGGTCGCCTGCCGCGACCGCTGCCGCGGCTGCAATCGGCGACGGAAACACGACGCGCAGCAGATTCTTGCCCGCATGCAGATGGCCCTTCACCGGTACCCGCCAAATCCTGAACATGTTGTCCGCGTTCAGCACCTGAGCGCCATTCACAAACACCTGTGCCGCGGCGTCGAGTCCGTCAAAGACCAGGTCCACATTCGATCGCGCCAGCAGCGATGCGGTCACATCAAAGTTCAGGCGATATTCCCAGCTCTCCTTCTCGATCCACTGCAACTTCGATTCGTTGTCCCTGAAAAACGGGTCGGGGATCTTCTTGTTGGCCAGCAGGTCCAGATGAACATCGCCCGGCACCGTAGCCGGCAGCCAGCCCTGCTCCGCATCTTGCGCTCCCGCGGCGATCTGCCGGAATTGCCACCCGTGATCGAGCGCCAGCACCGCATTTTGCGCGGGCTTTACCGCCGCGTGCGCCGTCCTGCTGCTCATCCCAAGCGCAATCCCGGCTAGCGCACAGCGGGCAATTTTCCAACCCATTGAATCTTGCATCACTCTCCTACCAGAACTTCAGCTCAACCGCTTTGCGGTCCTGCAATGGAACTCATGAAACCCGCTGGTAAGGCTATCATGGCGGCGTTTCGCAATAGAGTGGGAAGCAAATCACAATCTCCGCTCCAGCACCGCGCCATATAAAGCCTCCCACTCATCTGCTTTGGCATCCATGCTGAAGTTGCTTTGAATGCGTGCCCGAGCCGCGCGGCCAATCATGTACCGGTCATCGGTGGTCTTCTGCATCAGCGCGATCATCGCTTCCGCAAGCGCATCGGGATCTTTGGCTTGCACAATCAGGCCAGTCTCCCCCACCATTTCCCTCACACCACCTACATCCGTGGCCACCACCGGCTTCTCCATGGCCATCGCTTCGCCCAGTGCCA
>PMOF01000142.1 GCA_003162495.1 Acidobacteriaceae bacterium | reverse complement strand
CAGGTGCAGTTTCTCTACGACATTTTTCACGAGCAGATCGCCGAGGGCAACCTCATTGAAAAGCTGGACAAGCACATCGACGTGATCGGCCTGATTCACGTAGCCGATGTGCCCGGCCGCCACCAGCCCGGCACCGGGGAGATCAACTACGCCAACATCTTCCGCAAGCTGGCCGAGCTCAATTACCGGAAAATGGTGGCGATGGAGTTCCGGCCGACCGGCGATCCGGTGGCTGCGCTGCGCGCGGCGAAGACAATGGCCCTGAGCGCAATCTGAGCGAGCATCCCGCCGCAAGCTGAGCGAGCTCTCTATACAGTGAGCGCCGGCCCCAGGAGTTCCATATCGTACTTGCGAAAGAACGCGGCATCGGTTTTTGGCGGGTTGGGGATCGCGGTGTCCAGGAAGAATTGCTCCATCTTTCCCGCCGGCGTGAAAGCAATGAGCATGTGCCCCGGCGTTTTTCCCACCGGTGCGAAGGCGTGCGGAACATTGCGCGGGCCCAAAACAGATTCTCCAGCGCGAAGAAGCTTACGGGTGTCACCAATCTGAAACAACACCTCGCCCTCCATCACATAAAACCACTCATCCTGATAGAGATGAAGGTGCAGCCGCGGGCCGCCGTTCATCAGGTTGACGTGTTCAATGACGAACAAGCCGCCGCCTGTTTCGCGCGTGGCAACCTTGAAGAGGATGGTGCTGAATCCGAGTGAGTGCGGCTCGCCAAACCGGTCCTGGTTTGCCGCAACAATATGACCCTGCTCAGAAGCGGGGACGGCGGAGGGCTGGGCCATTGCTAGCTTTTCGATTGCCGCGGCGGGAAGCAATGCGGCTGCGGACTGCAGAGCGGACGTGAAAAAGGAACGGCGCTTCATGGATTCTCCGATCGTGAATCATGCGGCGGACCAATGCCTGCGGAGGTGGGTGAGGCGAATTTAAAGCCATGGTACACTCCGGCCACTGGAAGCGCGATGCGCCTTCCGGAAGACCGGCGATCCGGTGGCTGCGCTGCGCGCCGCGAAAGCTCTCGCCTGGAGTCAAGGCTGAACAAAATGACTCCGCAACGGGCATTCGCCTTAATGCCGGTTCAGTAAGAATGTTGCCAGATCATTCAGGTCCTTACCCGTTCCATCCGGGACTGCCCCGAGCTCCTCTGGCGCAAAATGGGCGCGATTCACCCAGAAGGTCGGATAACCAAACCATTTCGCCCCCACTGCATCCCAACCTCCAAAGGCCGCAAAAGCGATCTCGTCTTTCCGCAATCCGAAGGCGCTCATTGCCATTGCATAGGCCCGGGGATCGGGCTTGAACACCCTCACCCGATCCGTGCTCAAGTGCTCGCCGAAGATCCCCTCAAGCCCGGAGTTCTTTAGCGACTGATCTAACATCGCCGCCGTAAAGTTGGAGAGAAATGCCATACGCATCCCGCTGGCCTTTATGCTTTTCAGGGCAGCTGATGCATCGGGCCACGCTTTTAGCTCGAGGTAGCTCTGCATTAGCCGATCGCGGTCCGGCGCTGTCAACTCCAGCTTTAAAGAATTGCAGGAGAAGACCAGTGCCTCCTCCGTCACCTGCCAGAAATCGAGATACCGCCCACCAACGGTACGCAGCCATGTGTACTCAAACTGGCGTGTCCGCCACAGAGCGCTCACCTCCTCCCCGCGCCCAGGGAAGATCTTCTCGGCCAACGCGGCGATCGGTCGCAGATCGAAGACCGTTAACGCATCGAACGCAACCCCCTTGATTTTGGCTGCGACCACTCCCGCCAGCACCGGCTCGGCACATACCGATGCCGCCCCTCCCGCAATTAAACTCACAAAGCTTCGTCGATCCAATGTTTATTTCGCCCCCGGTACCTTGGACGAACTCCAGCTCTAAATAGCGAGCTTGATTTTGGCCGGCCGTCTTGTTGACTGGCAGTGACAAGGTGATGAGTCGTAAGGCGCTGCCCGTCCTGCTCTAAAATGTAAACCTATGCCGACCTCCGTTCGCTCCCACGCCAAGATCAATCTCGGTCTCTATATTGGCGCGCCGCGTCCGGATGGATTTCATTCCCTGCTCACCGTCTACCAGACGCTTGAATTGCACGATGTGGTCACGGTAACTGCCCGGCCCGCGGCTGCAACCGCTTTGCGCCTGACCTCGAGCGACAGCCGCGTGCCCACCGACGAGCGCAATACCGCATGGAAGATGGTAGCGCTGGCGTTGAAGGCGCTCGGCCTGACCGCTGAGGTGGAAATTGAAATCGAAAAGCGGCTGCCGGTGCAGGGCGGCCTGGGCGCGGGTTCGGGGAATGCGGTCGCGGCGGTGGTGGGATTNNCACCCAGCGGTGGAGGGATGAAAAGGACGGATGGGGCGAAAAGCACCTGGAGATTGCGGCGCGTGTGGGGTCGGATGTGCCGCTCTTCCTGATCGGCGGCACGGTGCTGGGGCACGACCGCGGCCAGCAGGTCGAACCGCTGCCGGACCTGGGCCCCACCTGGTGCGTGGTGGCGACGCCCGAGATCGGCGTCTCCACGCCGCAGGCGTTTCGCGATTGGGACGCGCTCTCGGCCCGCGAAGGTTTGACCGCTGAGGCTAGTACAGATAAACTAAATGAGTTGAGCCGCGCCTATGCCAGCGCCTTTGCGGGAGCAGTCCCGCAGGGCAAGCAGGAAGCAGGCTCCTCCGGTGTTCTCTCATCTGGGGAGAACCTGGCCGGACCGAACGAGTCCGCGCTTGTCCGCACCGGGATCAGTAGCTGGATCCAAAACGACTTTGAACGGGTCGTCTTTCCCCAGCATCCTTCCCTTGCAGAAATCAAGCGCATACTTGCGGCCGCCGGCACGCCGGAGGCAGCCCTGCATGCCTCGCTGTCCGGGTCCGGTTCGGCTCTCTACGGGTTGTATCAGACCCGCGGAGATGCGGAAGCAGCCCAGGTCCGGTTGCAGGCGGCTGGAGTGAAGAGTCAATTGACGCGCACTCTCCCCCGGCAGCGTTACTGGAACGAAATGCTGACTGATTTTGAACATTGACAGTGTGCCGTTTTGCGAGAGAGACTCGCGGGCGGCTGAGAAAAGCATTTCCAGAGTTGAGGTGTCTCGAAAGCAATGCACCAAAGTTGACGCGTCCATCAGGGAGCGGCGACCTGGCGCAAAACTCACGAGGAGCAAGTTGCTCTGGAAATGCCAGTTGTTGGGCGATCGTCTAATGGTAGGACAGTGCCCTTTGGAGGCACTTGTCTAGGTTCGAATCCTAGTCGCCCAGCCAAAGTTTGCACGCGCAAAGCCGTAAAGCAGCCAAAGCCAACCAGCTTGGAGGTCTTCGGGAAAATGGAAGCGGAAACGTTGACGGTGACAGGGGAAGACAAGCAGCCGCCCAGCGGGCCAAACGACCCAAAGGATGGGACGCCTAAAGAGCCCGAAAAGGGAATGTCTCAGAACGCCGCGGCCAAGGCGAAAGACGCTAAACCGGCCGCGGAGCGCAAGCGGGCCCGCAACCTGAGCGAGGACAAACGGTTCAAGCTCTTCAGCGGCACCGCCAACCGGCCGCTGGCCGAGGAGATTGGCCGTCACATCGGCGTTCCGGTGGGAGAGGCCAAGTTGCAGCGCTTTGCGGACGGCGAGGTTTACTTCCAGTTGCTGGAAAACGTGCGCGGCGTGGATGTGTTTGTGGTGCAGCCCACCTGCTATCCGGTGGACCAGCACCTGGTGGAGCTATTGGTGATGATTGATGCACTCAAGCGGGCCTCGGCGGCCAGGATCACGGTGGTGGTGCCCTACTACGGCTACGCCCGCCAGGATCGTAAAGACCGCCCCCGCGTGGCCATCAGCGCCAAGCTCATTGCTGATCTGCTGACCAAGGCCGGCGCTGACAGGGGTCTTTTTGTTGACCTGCACGCGGCGCAGATCCAGGGCTTCTTTGACATTCCCGTCGACCACATTTTCGCCAGCCCGGTGCTGGTGAGCCACTTCCGCGAGCTCAAACTGCCCAACATGACGGTGATCTCTCCGGACGCGGGCGGCGTGGAGCGGGCTCGGCACTTCGCTCAAAAAATCGGCGCGCCGCTGGCCATCCTGGACAAGCGCCGCACCGACATCAACGTCACTGAAGTGATGAATGTGATCGGCGACGTGACCGACCAGACCTGCCTCATCATCGACGACATTGTGGACACCGCCGGCACGCTGGTGAAGACCGTGGATGCACTTTACGCCGCGGGCGCGGCCAGTGTGTATGCCTGCGCCAGCCATGCCGTTCTTTCCGGGCCGGCTATCGATCGGATTGCCAACTCGCGGCTGGAGCAGCTTGTCGTCACCAACACGATTCCTCTGCGCGAGGCTGCGCAGAAGCTCACCGTATCGCCGGCCGATGCGCCGCAGAAAATGCCCAAGATCAAAGTGCTCACCATCGCCGGCCTGCTGGGCGCGGCCATCGAGAGCATCCACATGGAAACCAGCGTGAGTACGCTGTTTAACTGAGGGGTCAGAGATCAGAAATCGCTGACCCGCGACAATCAATTGTTCAACAAAGGGAGCGCGACCCTGACCGGCCCGTGCCCGAAACTAGAAACGAGAGACTCAATGCCTGAAGTAGTGGTAGCCAAGCCCCGTGAGGGCAAGTTCAACAAAAATGCAGCGCGCCGGGTGCGCGTCGCAGGAAAAATTCCCGCCGTGCTATACGGTTCCGGACTTGAACCGGTGGCCGTTGAAGTGGACCCCAAGCAGATTTCGCGGATACTCTTCTCCGAATCCGGGCACAACACGATCTTCGATGTCGAGGTCGCCGGCCACGCCGCGGCCAAGGCCATGATCGTCGATTGGCAGCGCGAGCCGATCAAGGATCAGTTGATCCACATCGATCTCAAGCGCATCGCGCTAGACAAGGCTCTGCGGGTGAAAGTGCGCGTCAAGCTGCTGGGCATACCGGTGGGCGTCAAAGCCGCCGGCGGCATTCTGGACCAGGTGTTGCGCGAGGTCGAGATCGAGTGCCTGCCGGGGGATATTCCCCACCACATCGATGTCGATGTCAGTAATCTTGAGCTTTTCGCATCGCTACGCGTCAAGGATCTGCCGCATTCGGGTTCCCTCAAGTTCCTGAATGCCGAGGACGCGACCGTGGCCCACGTGGTTTCGATCCGCGAAGAAGTGGTGCCGGTGGCCGAAGTGGATGCGGCTGCTGCTGCCGCGGCTGCTGCCGCTCCCACCACAGCCGAACCGGAAGTCGCCAAGAAGGGCAAGCCCGAAGCCGAAGGCGCAGCCAAGAAGGCAGACCCCGGCGCCGGAGCGAAGAAGTAAGTCTTGGCCGAGGCAAGTCAGTCCGCCGGGCGCCCCTTCCCCAGTCCTTTTCTGGTGGTGGGGCTGGGCAACCCCGGCAACGAGTATCTGTGGACGCCGCACAACGCGGGGTTCATGGCCATCGACCGCATCGCCCAGCAACAGGGGGTTGCGGTCCAGAACCGGCGCTGCCGGGCCGTCACCGCAACCTGCCGCATCGCAGGGCGCGAGGTGGTCCTGGCCAAGCCGGAGACGTTTATGAACCTGAGCGGGCTGGCAGTGGCCGCTCTGGTTGGAGAATTTGAGGCGGACCCGGCGAAGGATCTGCTCGTGATTTACGACGAGCTGGACCTGACGCTGGGGACCTTCAAGATCAGGGAGCGCGGTTCGCCGGCGGGCCACAACGGAGCCCGCAGCGTGACCGGCGCCCTGGGCGGTGAGGAGTGGTTGCGCCTCCGCATTGGCGTGGCGCCCGATTTGCCACCCGAAGCCATTGCGGCTGCGGGCGGCAGGCGGCCGGGCAGGGACTATCTGCTCTCGCCGATGCGCAAAGCGGATTTGGCGGTGATGGACGAAGTACTGGACCGGGTAGCAAACGCCACGCGGCGCATCCTTGAAGAGGGACCGGCTGCTGCGATGAATGAGTTCAACCGCCGCGAGTAAGCGGGCAGGCGGAAGGGTAATGAATGCAGCAAGCCGCCAAGGCTGAAAGGCAGTCTTCCAGAACTTACTGGAAGACGCCAGTCGCCGGCGGAGAAGGCTGGAAGCAGAACGTCCAGCGGAAAAGGAAACAGAGATGTCTCGTGTGTATGAGGTTATGTTCATTATTCGGCCCGATGTGACCGAAGAGGATACCGACAAGCTGATCGCCGGCTTTTCCGCCACCGTCACCGGCGGCGGCGGCGTGGTCAAGAATGTCGATAAGATGGGTCGCCGCAAGCTCGCCTACATGGTGCGCAAGTTCAACGACGGCAACTACGTCCTGCTGACCATCGAGGCCAACGGAGCGGTGGTGCTGGAGCTGGAGCGCCGCCTGCGCGTCACCGAGCCGGTGATCAAGTTCATCACCGTGCGCACGGACGAGGAAGACAAGCGCGTGGCCAAGGTGAAGGGCCTGCGCGGTGTCAGGCGCGCTTCGGTCCCCTCGGGCTCCGGCGCCACATCGCCGGCCGCGGCAGCCCCGACAGCAATCCCCGCCGCGGCGGAAGCTGCGGAGCCGGTGCAGGCAAGCGCCTAGCAGAATCGTCACGAATTGCCGCTGGCGGCGTCTCTTGTTAGGAGACTCTAGCGGCGGCCCGATCCAGTCTCTCGTGGAGCCGAAACGGAATCCGCAGGGAGCGCAAAGAATGAAGAGGAAACAGCATGTCTGAAGAAAACCCTGGAAAGGCGCCCGAGACGGGCGCATCAGCAGCACCCCACTCCGCATACGGTTCGGAGTCAGGCTCCGGTTCGAGCTCAGGTTCCGGCTCAGGTTATGGTTCCGGCTCGGGGTCAGGTCCCCGCACCGGCGGACGGCCCCCTGGCGGACCGGGCGCCCGGCCCTCCGGCGGCCCCGGCGGACGCGGCAAGTTCTTCCGCCGCAAAAAGGTCTGCAAGTTTTGCACTGAGAAGATCGATGCCATTCCTTACCGCGATGTTCGTCTGCTGCAAGGGTTTGTGGCCGAGCGCGGCAAGATTGTGCCACGGCGGCTGACCGGCGTATGCACCACCCACCAACGCCGCCTGACCCGCGCCATCAAGCAGGCCCGGAACATTGCCCTGCTGCCTTTTGCTACGCGGCATTAGACCTCGGACCCGGCTGTCGTCTGGCTACTTATTTCGTTCGCCCGGTAGCTCTTTCGTAACTGGAACGAACCGAATTGGCGGGCGACAATCTTCCCGACGCCGTTATAGAATCCTGCGCGGCGCAACCCTCGGCCTCAGTCGGTGTTCAACAGACTGGCCGGCGGTCGCCGCCCGTAACACTGGAGAGATTCCGATGGAAGTAATTCTGAAAGAAGACGTAGCCAATCTGGGCCACCGCGGAGATGTCGTCAAGGTGGCCGACGGCTACGGTCGCAATTTTCTGTTGCCTCGCAAACTGGCTCTGCAGGCTAACTTGGCCAACAAGGCCGTCATTGAGCAGATGAAAGCTGCCGCTGCTCGCCGCTCGGCCACTGAAAAAACGCAGGCTGAGGAGCTGGTGGCGAAACTGGGGCCCATGGTGCTCAGCTTTACCCGCAAGTCGGGCGAGAATGGCCAGCTTTTTGGCTCCGTGACCTCGGTCGATATCGCCGCCGCTCTTGAAGCCAAGGGCTTTCAAGTAGACCGTCGCAAAATTCAGTTGGCCGAGCCTCTGAAGGCGCTGGGCAACTACGACGTGGCCATCAAGCTGCACCGTGAAGTCACAGCACAGGTCAAGGTCAAGGTGCTGGGCGATTCCGCAGAGGAAACGAATGCGCCCGTGCCCGTGGCGGAAGCGGCCCTGGCGGAATAGGGCGGCCAACCCAACGGCCCCAAACATCAGCAAGGACAGCGCCCCCTCGGTTCGCCGAGGGGCGGCGCGGGCTGTTCAGTCGGATGTTTGGCCTTCCAATGCCTTTCAACAAGCTCCCAGGGCCCGTCGCCGGAGGCCGGATTGATTCGGAATGCGATTCCAGGATCGAGCACCCGGATTCTGGTGAGATTACGAGCAACCTGGAAAAGTGTCCCACCATCTGTGCGCCCGAAGTTCAGCCCGCGTTCAAGGCGTGGCAGGCTGAACTTTGCAGGAACCGAGATTCTTAGCCGTCTTTTCGACCAGGAATTTCCGCGGGGCGCCGGCAGTCTTTTTTTCTTTCTTGCCGGAGACGCGAATGCGTTCTCCCGCCTGGATGCCGGCCAGGTCCCCATCGAGAGCGTATATCTGTTGATCGCTCTCGCTCACCAGTTGCGGTCCGTTCGGGCCTGATCCCGCGCAACCCGTGATGCGCTGGCCGTGTGGTCGGACCGCAAAGTAGATCCCAATCCCGATGGCGGCGCCGATAGCGGCGATACCCACTAAGATCCAGGCAACTTGGGTCTGGGTCGGGATGCTGTTGGCAGGACGCGGTCTGATTGCGACTGCCGGCTCAGTTGCGGTGGCGACGAGCAAAGCGCTAATTAAAACTTTGGCGAGGATATTGCGGTGTCCTGCTTTCACATCAAACCTCTTATCCAATCCATGTGCGTTTAACCGGCAGCTTGCGCCCCGCTGGGAAAGAATCACCGGTTAATTCACCTGGCCCGTAACCTTGGGTTCGACAACCTCCAGGTAGTCCCCAAATCGGGGCTTGATATTCAGAGTGTTCACGGAATTGAAAAGAGGATACCACGGAAGGGATTAATGCCGGCTCCAGAAGCTGGGCCAAGTCGGGGAAGTGATCTTCCACTTTTTTCCACCTCAGCGACAAAAGGCCTGTCACCGGCGGCTCAATTCGAAATGCGGTCCATGTGCGGGGCCCCCGTTTGTGACGAGCGTAGGGACTTGGGGGGAGGGTGGGCGCACGCCCACCCTTCAACTCCGGGTTCTTGCTTGGATCGCAAAAAGGTGATTGGGCGGAGCCTCGGCCCTAGTGATGGCCACCACCTTCGTGCCCGCCGCCGTGCCCGCCGCCACCACGGTATCCGGGAAGCGCGTGTTCATGGCCCGCGTCATGGCCGGGGTCGCCGATGTGGCCTCGCCCATCCCGCGCCTCATTGCCGTGGAAGTGGTTGAACCGCTCCTCCCCGCGCCCCGGCATCGGTCCGTGGTAGCCGTAATGCGGATCGAAGCGGTTGTCCACGTGGCCGTAAAAGCCGTGTGGGCCATGAAACCAGGGTCCGGCTCCAAGGAATATTCCGCCATTAAACCAGTCAGGCCCATAGTAGCCGTAGGGGGCGCAGTCATAGGGAGCGTAGTCGAAATACCCGTAAGGGCACCCAGGCTCCACCCCAATTCCAACGCCGACCGAAATCTGCGCCGGCGCGACTGACAAACCGCTGAGCAGAGCAATGGCGAGACTCGAGAGAGCAAGCACTTTACCGTAGGACATAGATTCTCCTTTGATCCCATTAGAACCGCAAAAAGCGCGGCGAGTTGCCTCGCAAGGGCGTGAAATTGACTCCGTTGATACCCTTTTTCTGTGGCTCCTGTGGAAAAAATTTGAAGGCGTGCACCTTCCGCCCAAGGTCCGGATGCCTCGGTGACCATCAAAGCAAATTTAACCAATCCGACTTCGAACTGATCCGCGCATATCGGCGGTTCAAGCTGGAAGTCTGGTAGTTCGTGCGGCTCGCGGCTCATCCGCCGCCCTCAGCGCCTGCCGCGCCAACTCCCGGAAGGTCACCCGCAACTCTTTGGGGCTGTGCACCACAATGCGTCGCCCCATGCTCAACAGCATGGCGGCAATCATCTCCAGCCGGTCGCGCCCGCAGCGCACGCGCGTTCCGCCGTCCCTCTCCTCGATTGCCACTCTCAACGGCGCAAAGTTACGCCGCGCCTCCTCGATCGGCATATCGATCCACACGTCGATCTGATACTCGGACTGAATGAACGGCATGCTCGCATGCAGGTACTTCCGCGCATCGAATTCTGCAGGCCGGCGAAAGCTCCCGGCGCCGGACGCAAGGTTTGAGACGCGATCCAGCCGGAATGTGCGCATCGCCTTTCGCGAGAGGCAGTAGCCGATCAGATACCAGCGCCCGTCGGTGTGCATCACCGCATAAGGTTCGATGTGCCGGCGCGTGGCGGCCCCGTCATGCGATCGATAGTCAAAGCGGATGCGCCGGCCGGTGCGGATGGCCGACGCGGCGCGAATCAAAGACTCCACCGACGTGGTTACCACCCATGGGCCGGGCTCGATGGCAACCACGTCCTCGACTGTCCGGATGCTTTCGCGCAGCGCTTCGGGCAGCACCCGCTCCAGTTTCTTGAGCGCTCCTTCCGTGGCCGGAGCAAACGCCGAAAGGCCCACCTGGCGCAGCGAATGCAGCCCCAGCGAGAGCGCAAACGCTTCCTCGTTGGTTAGCAGCAGCGGAGGCAGCCGATATCCCGGCCGCAATCGATACGCCCCACCCACGCCCCGCGAAGACTCGACGGGAATATTCAGATCTTTCAGCCGAACGATGTAGCGCTGCACTGTGCGCAGGTCTACTTCAAGCCGTCGGGCAAGTTCCGTTCCGGTTACATGGTCGCGTGCCTGCAGCACCTCCAGCACCGTCAGCACGCGCATAATCGGGTCGTACATCGCAATTTTTATCCTCAATTCAATTTACGACAGATTCTGTCGGGAATTGCCGTTACTTTCACTCATGAGCCCTGAAGGGCCACATGGAGGTCCGATATGACAACCGCGACAACAACCGTAAGCGTGCTGAGCACCGAGGATTTACTCAAGAACTGGCAGGGCCACCGCGCGCTGACCCGCCGCACCATTGAAGCTTTCCCTGAAGACGATCTGTTCAACTTCTCCGTGGGTGAAATGCGGCCCTTCGCAGCGATGGCCGTGGAGTTCATTGGAATGGCAGTGCCCATCGTCGACGGCGTGGCTACTGGCAAGTGGATTAAGTACGGTGACGGTCCCAAGCCCGTCTCAAAGAGCGAGATTCTCGCGCTCTGGGATCAGAAGACAAAAGAACTCGACGCGAAGTTCCCCGCCATTCCCCCGCACCGCTTCGCCGAGGTCGATACGGCCTTCGGCCAGTGGACGATGCCGGGAATCGCGATGATTCAATACGCCATCGAGAACGAAATCCATCATCGCGGCCAGGGGTACGTCTACCTGCGCGCCCTCGGCATCGAGCCGCCGCACTTCTGGGAGCGCTGAGGCTGGTTGCGCGGACTGCGCATCGAAATAGAGAAGGGCCGCTCAATTGAGCGGCCCTTCTCTTTCATAAATGCTGTTGGAAGGATCAGTCGCCCGCCACCGGCTCGGACTCCGTCTGCCGGTTGATTGGCGAAGTTGCGTTGTTGGAGGCTGGGCGGATTGAATCCAACCTCACCAATCCATCCACCGGCTTCTCGCCCAGCACATGCTCGCGATAGAGCTTGGCCATGCGCGCGTTTTCGGCTTCGTCTTTCAGCTTGTCCTGATTTGTTTTTTCCTGGCGCGCGCGCATCTTCTCTTCGCGCGCGTTCTTGGCGATGCCCAGATCGTCGAGCGTGTGGTTGGCTTCGGAGTTCACATGATCCATGTTGAGCTTCAGCTCGTGGCCCACGTGGGACATGCTGACCTTTTTGCCGCCCGCAAAGATCTCATGCCGGCCGTGCTCCTCGTACCATTTGGTCAGAGTCGCCGTCATGTGCATCTTCTCGATAATGTTGCGCCAGCCCACGCCCGTGTTATACGCGCAGAAGCTGATCTCGCCCTCTTGCGTGGCGTAGGGAATAATGCACTGCTCCGTGCGGCGGAAGTCGTAGTTGAACAAGTCCTGGAACCACATCCCGGCAATGAACAGAAAATTCCAGCGATCGGCGCGGCGCTTCTCAATGTCCTTGATGGTGCGGTCGCCCTTCACGCTGCCGTAGTCTTTCCCGGTGGCGTTAAAGGTCTTGTCCATCTTGCGCATCATGTCGGTAATCTTGAAGTGCGTTGGCGACATGAAAGGATCGTAGTTGCGCATCAGCGCCAGGCCGAAGCCGACGACCGAAAGCCATTTGCCGCGCGCTGCGTCGTTCACCTTGGCCAGGTCCTTGGCCACCTTGTTCATGTCCAGGAAGGCCGTCACCGGCGCCGATTCCTTGGTTTCCTTGTCGATCATCAGCGCCATGCCGATGCCGCAATTCGGATGGCATCCGCAGCTCAACTGGCCCCACTCGGCAGCCGGCCCGTGAATCAGATCGGCCCAATCCGAGAAGGTGCTCATAAAGCTGATCGGGAACCAGTCGCGCTCCGGCTCGCCGATGCCCACCTGGTTTTTCACGTCGTGCGCCATGTGCGAGAGCGTGTAGCGCTGCGCCTGGCGGCGGTCGTCGGTAATGTCCTCGTCACGGCCGGTAAAGCTGACCGGCTGGAAGCTGAGGAAGCTGATCTTCTTCGGATTGTCGAGCGCGAATTCGATAATGCGCCCCACTTGCTCGTTGTTAATGCCGTTGATGATCGTGGTCACCGGCACAATGTCCACGCCCGCTTCGTGCAGGTTGTTAATGGCCTGCAGTTTCACGTCAAACAGGTTGCCCACCTTGCGGTGCGAGTTGGCCGCGTTGCCGATTCCGTCAAACTGCAGATAGACATAACGCAGGCCCGCCTCCGCGGCGGCCCGGCAAAGTTCCTTGCTCTTGGCAAATTCAATTCCGTTCGATGCAGCCTGCACGCTGTTGTAGCCCACCTTGCGCGAGTAGGCTACCGCGTCCAGGAAGTACGGCGACAGCGTCGGCTCGCCGCCACTGAACTGCACGCTCATCTGCCGCCGCGGCTTGATGGTGATCGCATTGTCCAGCATGGTCTTGATTTCGTCCCACGTCAGTTCGTGGACGAAGCCCACTTGATTGGCGTCCATGAAGCACGGATCGCACATCATGTTGCAGCGGTTGGTCAGGTCGATGGTCAGCACCGAGCCGCGTCCGTGCGTCACCGTCGAGGTCCCGTGGTGGTGCAGCTTTTCATCGTTGTGGGCGCGCTGGTCGCGGCCCGGGAAGCTCTCTTCGAGATGCTTGAAGAATGCGGTGTCGATTGACATCACGTCTTCAAAGTGCCCATGCTTGGGGCAGTCCTTCACCATCAGAATTTTGCCGTCGCGCTCGATGATCTGGGCCTTGATCTCGCCCACTTTTTCGTTGAGCAGCACTTCGTGAGGCAGCTTGCCGTCCAGGATCTGCTTGCGAATCTCGGGCACGCACTTTGGACAAAGCGAATCCGTGGTGCGCGGCCAGCCCAGCGGCGGCTTCTCTTTCTGGTAGCTCTTCAGCAGCGGTTTGTCGCTCCACTTGGGAATGAATCCGGCGTTGGGGCTGATGCGGTTCAGGCGCTCGTAAACCACCCACGCACCACGCGCCGCATACACGGCGGCCTTCTCGACATACTTGATCGCTTTGGGCATTAGTCTCTGTCTCCTCAAGGTGAAGCCGCAGCCGGCCTAACTCGCTGGCCCGGCTCAGGATCGCCGTTCCCCATTTTGGGTGAGCGGGTGACCTGAAAGTACCTTCCTAGGGTAACGGGCACCTCCGATCAACCCAACGATGGTGCAGTGAATGGCGTAATCCCCGGCTGAGCGGTAACTAGAAGACACTGAACGGCGTACCCTGCCGCAACAGGGATTCCTCGGAGCCGGGAGCGCTCCCTTTTAGGGCCGGGTAAATGCGGGAATGCCCCCGCGTGGACCTCATCCGCCCACGATCATGCCAGCCCCAGGTAAGAGTTCCAAGGGGTTTCAGAATAACTGCACCAGAAAGAGGCCGCTGCAGCAAAAGCCTTACGGCTGCCCCTGCGTCGTGTCGGTCTTTGCCACCTGGTTGATAATCTGCTGGATTACGACAATCTGAATATGGATGCGCCGTGCCACGTCGGGCAGGAACTCGGACACAAAGTTGTCGATCGGCGCTGTGGCGAGACCTGTCCCGTACCGCGCGGCAGTGCCCGGCAAGTTGGTCTCCTGCCCCGGCACATACAGGTTGCTGATCTCGTTGTCGAAGGCAAAGCCCACCACGTCGGCGTAGTTCACCATCCCCTTGCCGTTGTCACCCTGCGTCCACACCACCTGATAGATTGCGTGAGCGATTCTGCGCTTCATGCTGGCGTTGGGCATCCGGTGGTAGTGCGGGTCCTGGTGGACGATGGTCGGAATCAGAAACGTGCCGAAAAACTCGCCGGTCATATCCTGCGTGTAACTCACGCCCACATAACGGCCGAACCCAGTCATCCCCGGGCCGTAGGGGGAGTAGGCATTGGAGCCCACGGCAATGGCCGAACTGCCCAGGATCGTGATGCCATTGAAGGGGTCAATCACGTTGCGCACCGCCAGCCAGGCCTTCTCTTTAGGCGTCATCGGCTTCACCTGCGGGCCGTTGAGAAAGCGGTCGTACCAGTTGATGAACGGGACATAAGGCGGGCACGGCACTTGCTGCGTGGCTGGGTCGGGAAGGTCGCTCGCAGCCGGATCCACAACCCCGGCTGCCGCTGCCGCCGCATCCGCCGCCGCCATGGCCACCGCGCCGCCTGCCCGCCTCACCTGGCATGCTCCGGGCTCCGATGCCGAGCTGTGGGTGGCACCTTTTGGCTGGGGAGCCTCAGGGAGCGCTGCTTCGGCCATGGGGCTTTCCGGCTGCCCAGCCCAAGCCAGACGGCCGGCCCAAAGCACGACCATCAGACACAGTGCCAAGCGGGCAAGTCGCGCCACCCGCATTCCGCGTGTGGTCACCGCCGGTCTCTCACTGTGATGGCCCGCTCCACGGCTATGCAAAAGCCCGCCCCTCCCCGCTTCGACCTGTCCTCATCCCCGCGCCAAACACGCCCTCAACCTCCGCCCCTAAAAACTAGGACGCGAATTTTCAGCGAAAAGTATCCCCAGGATCTCAAAAACAGTGTGCATTCACGCTCTTTTTTAAGGGAAGCTCTAATCTCCCGCCCGTATTGGCAATTGCGGCACCCTGCAAGCCTGCCGGCATTGACGCGCCGCGCCGCGCCGCGCAGAGTTAAAGGGGAGGCTACTCCATGGGTACCTATCCCCCACCGGGCCCCGGTGCAGGCGGCGTGGGCCGTCGCATCGAAGAGGCCCTCGAACTGATCGAGATGGAGCTGCGACACGCCGCCGCTTACGTCAACGACGCAGTGATCCCGCAGGTCCGCAGCGAGTCCATTGTCGCCATGCGCAAGACAGCCGACGCGCTGCGCAAATTCGCAGACCGGCTCGACCGCCAGCCGCCGCCCAATCCGCCTCAATCAAATCCCCAATCAGGTCCTCAATCCAATAGGGACCCGCGCTCCTGATGCCTAGCGGCATTCGCCAACATGCAGGGCGCCTGGCAGCCTGGGCCGTCGTGGCTGTCGCTCTTCTGGTTGCATCCGGCTGCGGCCATCAGCGCAACCCGATCGCCCAACTTCCCGCACCCCAGGCGGCTCCGCCGCCGCCCGAAACCAATCCTCAGGAGCCGACGCCCCCGGCCACGTCTAGCGCGCGCATTCCCAATTCACCCGTTCCGCCGGGCGGCGTCAGCGATGAAGACCTCGACTTTATCAACACTCACCAGCCCATTCAGTCTGAAGAGGGGCTGGCGACCTGGTATTCCTCCCCCTACAAGGGACGCAGAGCCGCCAACGGAGAGATCTTCAATGACCGCGCCCTCACCGCCGCGCATCGCACCCTGCCCATGGGTACGCTCATCGTAGTGACCAACCTCAAGAGCGGCGAATCCAGCGCCATGCGCATCGCCGATCGCGGTCCCTTTGTCGAGGGCAGGATCATCGACCTCACCGTCGCCTCCGCCAAAGCCACGGGGATTTACCGGATGGGCTCAGCTCGCGTCCGCCTCGACGTTTTCCGCTCTCCCAAACCCATCGGGACGGGCGGCCGCTGGTGCGTGCAGATCGGCGCCTTCCATAGCGAACGCCAGGCCATGAAACTTAAAGCGCTGCTCCTGCGGAAATACCCCACTTCCAGCGTAATCGAGTTTTCCGGCCAAGAGAGCTACTGGGTCCGCATCCGTCCCCAGGGCGACAACCGCGAGCAGGCCGAATTCATCGCCAGCCATCTGCGCCCAGGAGACGCCGAAGCGGAAGCCTTCCTCACGCGGCTGGACTGAGGCGCTGGCGCGCGCAAGAAGAGATATTCCGTCTTTTTACCCAGTAGCCGGCCGAAAGCATCAGAAAATGAGCTAGAATTTCGTCCAACTCAATTGTCCCCGAAGGGATGCGTCCTTTGCGCTTTTCGCGAATGAGGCGATCCCTGAGGCCTGAAACTCGAAAGCTGACAAGATATTTGGAGTCAAGAAGGAGGACGACATGGCAACCCAGTCTCAGACGCACCCCGGTTCGACAATGCAAGCAACGAGTATTCGGCAGAACTATCTCGCGATCCTGGTTGCGGCAATTGCCTGTTTCCTGGCGGAAGGCGGATGGTATACATTTTTTCAGCAGGCATGGATGAACGGTATTGGCCGCACCCGCGAATGGCTGATGGGGCCGGGCGCTCTCAGTCCAGTGCTTCAGTACGGCACGGCCTTCGTCTCAGCCGTTGTGGTGGCCACTGCACTGTCTTATGCCATACAGGCCACCGGCCCGCAGACGGCACTGCGCGGCATCAAGGCCGGGGCGCTGCTGTGGCTGGGCTTTGTGCTCACCACCTGGTCTACGGAATACGTCTTTGAGGTGCGCCCGCTCAGTCTGCTCGGCATCAACGGCGGCTTCTGGCTGATTGGGATGGTCGTCATGGGCGCAATTGTTGGCGCCTGGAAGAAACAATAGCGGCCTTAGTCCGGCGGCGGATAAAAGGGCAGCTTGTTGTTTTTCTCGTTGGCGCGCCGCACCGTTACGTCATCCAGAAGCAAAGCCGGCGCCAGCACCGTCTCCGGCACGTCGCCATAGTAATTGGCCACAAACAAGTCCTTGCCCGCAGCCTCCACGCCAGAGCGCAGCGCGCGCTGATCCAGATCGTCCAGCTCCGCGCCGCGCACCAGTTCGCGTTTGCCGTCGAGACCCACGCGGTAGAGCATCCGGGGTGTCAGCTCGCCGCCCATCGTCTGCACAAAATAAACACTCTTCAGCCCGCGATCTTTGGCCAGGTCCACGAGCTTCTGGTTCAGGGCTTCATCCGTGAGCCCATCGGTCGCGGTCACCTTGAGGACGCCGATGGCCGGCCGTGCGCCGCCCGCAATCCCCGCGCGTCCATGCCCGTTCGACTCCGGAAAATCTTTCACTGGCTCACGGCCGAGGAGGTAACCGTCAAGCCGACCCGCTGTGATCAGCTTCACCGCCTGCTCCGGCACGCCCTCATCGTCCACGTCGTACGCGCCCACCAGGCCCTTGCCGTCAAAGCTCTTCAGCCCCGGATCGTCCACTACATCCAGAAACTCGGGCAGCACCCGCGCATGATAGCTGGACGCAAACGCTCCGTTGGTGCGCGCCTCCGTGCCNNAACAGCACCGGACCGTGATATTCCTCTTCCACCAGCGGCGCTTTGCGCAAATCGCTCAGCGAAGCAATTTCCTCCACAGCATGTTGAGCAAAGACCTGCGGCGCATCCAGGTCGCTGAGCGAGTCGCCCGTCGAGGCATACGACCGGTCCAGCCGCATTCCGTCCGCCGCCTGCGCGCCCACACCAAACGCTTCCTGGTAATCGCCAACGGACTTGCGCACGATGGTTCCTTCGCTATCCACCAGCCAGGTGGTTGTGACTCGCGCATGGAAAGCAGCCGTCGCGTATTCAACTTCCCGCTGCCCGGCCTTCACGCGCGCGTCTGTCCTGTAGAGCCCGCTGTCCCTGGCCACGCGATCGGTCCACCCGGCCTCATCCACAGTCAGCTTCCGCGGGGCGTCCAGCCGGATCACCACCGGCTCCTTGCTGAAATCGTCAGCCTGCGGTGGGGTCTGCACCTGTTTGAGCGCCGCCTGCTTCTGCGCATAGGCTGCCAGCGCAGCTTTATAGGCCTGGTCGGTAGCTGCCCACAGCGCAGACCGCACAGCAATCGGGTTGTCGTCGAGCGCCGCCAGTTGCAGGGCACCGTCGCCGCGACCGCCGGAGCTGTCGGTCTTGTAGTCGCCCACCCGCACCGTCACACGCGCCACNNTTCGCTCATGTTGCGGTCAAGCTCTGTGAGCATGGCCTTGAGCACAGGATCTTTTTCCGCTTCGGCGCGGGTCTGCTGCGCTGCGCACAATGCCGGCACGCAGAGGCAACCAAGAAGCATTCCTACCCCAGCAAGGAGCGTGATTTGACGAATCGACTTCATTGCGCCTCCTTCCTTGCGGGCGCCGCGGCTTCCGCGCCTGGAATCGGCAGGATCGGCGGCCGCGCCGTCCCCTGCTCCTGCTTTTGCGTTTCCATCTCACTCACCAGCATGGCCGGAGCTACAGCACTCACCGGGATCGTGCCCGACTCCGCGCCGCACTCGCCGTTGAACACTTCGCTTTTGTCTCCGGTTGCCAGAATCCGCTTCATGGCCGCCAGCGGCGTGCCCACAATACTCACGCCCCGCACCAGCTCATCCGGACGGCCATCGACATACACGCGCCACACTACCAGGGGAACCACTGAAAACGCCTGTGGCGAACTGCGCGTGGTGACCGCGAACCCGGATGAAATGTCCTCGAAGTAGAGTCCATACGCTTTGCCCTGCTTCTTCGCTTCGTCGATCAACTGCTTGCGCAGCTCGCTCTCCGGCTCGCTCTTCGTCGAGGTCACAATCAGGTTGCCCTGCCGTCCCGTGGGCACGTGCCCGGTCTGTGCGCGCCCGTGGCCGTTTGAGGCGTCAAAATTTGCAATCGGCAGACGCGACATCAAAAACGTCTTCAGCACTCCGTCGTCGATCAGGTTCACCCGCCGTGCCTTTTCGCCCTCATCGTCGTACGCATAACTCCCGCTCAGCCACGTCTTGCCGAAAGTCGTAATCGTCGGATCGTCGGCAACCGAGAGAAACGTGGGCAAAACTTCCTTGCCCACTTCTTTGGTAAAGGTCTGCCCTTCTTCGTCGCCGCGCTGCCGCTGACCCTCAAGCCTGTGCCCCAGCACCTCATGGAAGAAAACTGCCGCCGCTCGCCCCGACAAGATCGCGGGCCCATCGAAAGGCTCGGTGACCGGAGCCTTGCGCAGTGCCTCCAGGCTCTTGCCCAGTTCCCGCATGGCCGCGGCCAACTCCGCTTGCGCGGGCAAACCCTCCACCGTTTCGGCCTCAAACGTCTGCGCGCGGAAAAGGTCCATTCCATCCTCGGCGCGCGTCGCTGCGAACACCACCACTCGCGCTGACATGTGCGGCGTGACTACCCGCGAACCTTCCGAGGAGACAAAGTAGTCGGTCTCATTCTGCGCCGTGAGCATCACCACGTTTTGATAAACGTCAGGGAACTCGCGGAAGATCGTTGACAGTGCGCTGACGCGTTTTTCCCACGCCGCGCGGTCCACATTCACCGCCGGAGCCGGCTTGCCCACGTAGGTCTGCGCCGCCTCGTGGCTGAAGTCCGGCGAAGTGTCCTCTTCCCTGGCCCGCACCTCGGCCTCGGTCTTCACCCGCAGGTAGTTGTCCAGCGCATTGCCATAGCCCGCGTTGGTGGCCAGCCACAAGGTGCGTTCCAGCGCCTCGCGGTCGTTCGTCAACGGAAGCTGCAGGCTGTTCACCGCCGAGCCGCGATGCGTCCCGTGCGTATTGTCCAGCCTGGGGTCGCCCATCCGCACCTGCACGTCGGCCACGCGCTCATGGCTGCTGGAGCTATCCACCAGCGCCCCATACTGCGCGCGAATCGCAACTCCGCTCGCATCGCTCACCGAATAGCTCAAGAAGTAAGGCGGCAACTGCTTGTCGGCATCGGGTCGGCCGGGATCCGGTTTTCCCAGCGAGGTAAACGCGCGATGGAGTTCCGCGGTCATGGCGTCAAGGAGCACGGGCGTGTCCTGCTGTGCCGTTGCCGCCGGGGGCGACGCCAATGCCACGCAGATTATGGCAAAGACCGCGCTCAATGCGGATCGTAGAGTAAGGCTTGCCTGGAGGTCGAAGGAATATGCTGGCGAGGGCCGGGACTCATCGAGTAAAAGCATCTGTAAGCTGGATTGTCTCAGAATCGCCCTCTGATGAGGAAACCTCGTATGCACCTTGCTGGTCGTTGGCTGTTCGTTCTCTGTATCGCCGCGCTGCTCACTGCCCTGGTTCCCTTTCCTTTAAAGGGACAGCCGGCCCCCGCCGCGCAAACCGCGCCTGTCACCACGCAGCCCACCAGCCAGGCCTATTCCCTGCCGCCCGACAAGCTGGCCAAGGCCATCGCTTTCAACCGCATCCTCAACATATTTGACATCGTGAGCGGACTCTGGGGCATGGCTTTTCTCTGGCTGCTGCTGGCCACCCGCGCTGCCGCCGGCCTCGAGGCGTGGGTGCAGCGCCTCTTGCGTGGCCGCTGGCTTCAGGGGCTGCTCTTCTTCGCTGTGCTGATCGCCCTGCTTAATGTCGCTGACCTGCCTCTGAACTTGTTCGACCACCTGGTCAGCCTCCATTACGGCATCAGCGTGCAGGGGTGGGGCAGTTGGTTCGCCGACCATGCCAAAGCGCTCGGCATCGCTTTGGCCGGCGCGCCCGTGCTGCTGCTCTTCAATTGGATGGTGCGCATCGCGCCGCGACGGTTCTGGCTGTGGATATGGGTGGCCACGGTGCCGCTCATGGTCCTCGTCACCTTCGGCGAGCCGCTGCTCGAGCCGATCTTCGACAAGTTTGAGCCGCTCACCAAAAATCATCCCGCACTGGTCACCGAACTCGAAAAAGTCGTTCTCCGCACCGGTACCCACATTCCGCCCGATCGCATGTTCCTGATGATGGCCAGCGCCAAATCCAGCGGGCTGAACGCTTACGTGAGCGGCCTTGGCGCAACCAAGCGCATCGTGGTCTGGGATACTACCGCCGGCCGCATCCCCGATGACGAAATCCTTTTCATCTTCGGCCACGAGAGCGGCCACTACGTCCTCAACCACATTCCCAAAATGCTTACCGGATTTGCCATCGCCCTGTTTTTCGTCTTCTGGGCCTGTGCGCGGTTTGCGGCGGGTCTGGCGCGGCGGTATGGCGACCGATGGGGACTGAATGTTCAAGAAGACGGAACAGCCGCGCTTGCCACCCGCGCCGGTTTCGTTGTGCTGCTTTTCGCGGTCTCTGTTGCGGCCTTCGTGCTGGAACCAGCCGGCAACACTTTCAGCCGCCACTTCGAACACCAGGCCGACGTCTACGGCCAGGAAGCCATCCACGGCCTGGTCCCCGACCCGCAAAAAACCGCTGTCTCCGCTTTCGACCACCTCGGCGAAGCCTGGCTTGAAGATCCCGATCCCAGCCCCTTGATCGAGTTCTGGCTCTACAACCACCCGTCGGTAAAAAACCGGGCCAACTTCGCCGCGCACTATGATCCATGGGCCAACGGAGGTCGCGGGGAATTCTTCGACCGCTAACGAGGAAATTAGAGCGGGAAATCGTGAACCTGCTACTTTGGATTTGAGGAATGGCTATGCGTAGAGACGCACCATTAATCTTCGTGGTCGTGGCAGCTTCATCGGTTTGCTGGTGGCCTGTGATCATCGAGCCAACCCTGGATCTTGCCTGGTGGGTCCCACTGATTGTCGTAGCCTTGTGTTCAGGGCTCGCCACGATATTGTCAGGTGGCCGGTGGCTGCTCTTTGCGGTCGTGTCTGCCGCCGCAACATTGGTGGGCCTATTAGCCGGTTTCACGATCTGGCCGCTGGAAGACGGAATTGCTCAATCCTATTCAGGAATCGCGGCCGTCGCGGCGACACTTGCGGTGTTCTTCATTTCGCTTGTCACAGGGTTGTTGTGTACCAGGGTCCCGATCTCGAATGAACAGCTCCGACGTGTGATTTGGCTGGCTTTCCTATGCGTCGCCGCATTCGGTCCCGCTGCATTGGCCGTAAGGCCGTCGATCGTTGGGCATCGGCTGGCGCGCAATGAATACCTCGCCTTCGCGAGGGTCTCATCGCTACACGACGCCGTTGAGCGCACCAGAACAGAACCCGGTAATCCAGACCGTGTCTGTGAAGGCGGCGTCTTGCAGAAGAACTACTTCGGGCCCCCATTCACCGAACGAGACTGGCACTATATTGCAGGAAACTTTGTCACTGAGGATGGTTATGCAATCGGGATTACCATTGACTGTTCCCAGTCCCGGCACTATTTGATCAGCGCCATTCCCAAGAGAGGAAAGTCAGACGGAACGCGGAGGTTTTGCGTCGATGAGTCCGGGCAAGTTGGCTGTGGCCCCGAATGGGACCTCGCAGGGAAACGCAATGTGTGTGCGCTTTGCCCTCGGTGATGCCTAGCCTGAAGGGCCCAATTCCAGCCTGATTATCGAGTTCCGGGAGTAGATCCACTCCAGAG
The DNA here is from genome assembly GCA_003162495.1 of Acidobacteriaceae bacterium. GTDB lineage: Bacteria > Acidobacteriota > Terriglobia > Terriglobales > Acidobacteriaceae > Telmatobacter. The sequence goes on along the minus strand of PMOF01000142.1, from coordinate 9,385 downwards.
TAAAAAAANNCGAATGCGGCTGATTGATCGCGACGCTACTCGGCCGTGGTGGGGTCGATCATCGATCGAATGCGCGAGACCTTGTTGGCCGGGAAACCGCCCTTCTGGGCGTGTTTGCGCACCGCATCTTCATCGGGGGCAATGTAAATGCAGTAGATCTTGTCGTCGGTCACGTAGCTCTGAACCCACTGAATCTGCGGTCCCATTTCGCGCAGAACGCCGCAGGATGTCTGCGAGATTGCCTGCAACTGCCCCGGTGACAGTTTACCGGCTTCGGGAATCTCTCTCTCGATCACGAACTTAGGCATAGCCAAGGCCTCCTTGTACGATGCGAATCAGCGAATATCCTAACGCATCCGGGGCATGGCATGGCGAATGGACCGGGAGACTCGCCCGGCCAGGGTGGCCGACCTGCTGAAGTAAACTACTACTTCAAGGAGAGGACGCAATGGCCTACCCCACCAACTACCGATACACCCGCGAACATGAATGGATTTCGCTCGAAGGCTCCATTGGCACCGTGGGCATTACCGATTACGCGCAGAACTCCCTGGGCGACATTGTCTATGTGGACGCGCCCAAGGTCGGCGACGCGGTGACCGCGCACGCCACTTTCGGGTCGGTTGAGAGCGTGAAGGCGGTCAGCGACCTCTACTCGCCTGTGACCGGCACTGTGACCGCCGTGAATGAGGAGCTGAAAACCTCGCCCGACAAAATCAATGAATCCGCTCACGAAGCGTGGATCATCAAAGTGGAACTCGCCGACCGGTCGCAGTTCGATGCCTTGCTGGACGCTGCCGCTTATGAAGCGTTCATCGCGGAAGAAACGAAAGGCTAGGGACTTAGGAACTAGGGACTAGGGACTAGGGACCAGGGACTGGGAGGAAAGGAGGGAACCTTGGGCGAATCGTTCAGGAATCTCGTCGTTTGGGAGCGCTCCATCGATTTGACGCTGGCTGTCTATAAGCTCACTTCTTCTTTCCCGGATTCCGAGCGATTCGGTCTGACGAATCAGCTGCGCAGAGCAGCAGTGTCCGTTGCCAGCAATATCGCGGAGGGATATGGCCGCTCAACCAAGGGAGAATATATTCAATTCCTGGGACACGCTCGCGGATCCAATTCCGAAGTTGAGACACAAATTGTCATTTCAAAAGCACTGGGCGTTGGCTCGAAGCAAATGCTCCAAACGACAGAAGAACTGTGCAGCGAAGTGGGCCGTATGTTAGGAGCGTTGATGAAGTCGTTGCGGCCCAAGTCCCTGGTCCCTAGTCCCAAGTCCCAAGTCCATCCTTAGTTCCCGTTCTTTGCAAAGGAAACCATGCGCTACCTACCCAAATCGCCCGCCGAACGGAAACAAATGCTCGCTGAAATCGGCGCGCGCTCCATCGACTCGCTCTTCGAGGTGATTCCCGCCGAGTACCGGCTCGATCGCGACCTCGACGTGCCGCGCCAACAGGCGGAGAGCGAAATCATCGACTACTTCCGCGCTGCCGCGGCAAAAAACTCCACCGGCTACGCCAGCTTTCTGGGCGCCGGAGCTTACAGCCACTATCGTCCCGTGATCATCGACACGCTGGTGCAGCGCGGCGAGTTCTTGACCAGCTACACGCCCTACCAGCCGGAGATCACGCAGGGCACATTGCAGGCCATCTTTGAATTCCAGACCATGATTGCCGAGCTCACCGGCATGGACGTGGCCAACGCCAGCATGTACGACGGGTCGACCGGTGCGGCCGAAGCGGTGATGATGGCCGTTCGTGTGACTGGACGCCACAAGGCTGTCGTTGCCCGCACTGTCCATCCGGAATACCGCGAGGTGCTGGCCACTTACGCGAAGCACCAGGGCCTGCCCTCAACGCTTGCAGGCTATGACCAGGAAACCGGCCGCGTGGATCTGGCCGCCCTTGACGCACAGATCACCAGCGAAACCGCCGCTGTGCTGGTGCAGAGCCCCAACTTCTTCGGTGTCATTGAAGACATTCCCGCCATCGCCGCCATCGCACACGCCAAAGGCGCGCTGCTCATTGTTTCCATCGCTGAGGCGGTCTCGCTCGGCGTCGTCCGGCCGCCCATCGAGGCCGACATTGTGAGCATGGAAGCACAATCGTTTGGCGTGGCGCTGAGCTATGGCGGCCCTTATTGCGGTGTCATCGCGGCCAAGGAAAAGTACCTGCGGCAGATGCCCGGGCGCCTTGTCGGCCAGACTTTCGACTCGAATGGATATCGTGGCTTCGTCCTTACGCTTTCCACCCGCGAGCAGCATATTCGCCGCGAAAAGGCTACGTCGAACATCTGCACCAATCAAGCATTGGTCGCGCTGATGGCCACCATTTTCCTGACTGTGTATGGCAAAGAAGGCATTCGCGAGTTAGCCGAGCATAATCTGGCCAAAGCGGCCTTTGCCGCCGAAGCGCTGGCCGCGCAACCCGGCGCCAAGCTTCTCTTCACCGGTGCGCCCCGCTTTCATGAGTTCGTGCTGAGCACCGTCGAAGAGCCGTCGCAGTGGAGCCCGCGCCTGCTGGATGAAAAAATCATCGGCGGCCTCGAACTGAGCCGTTGGTATCCCGAGTTAGAGAATGCAACGCTGTGGTGCGCAACCGAGTTAATCACCCGCGCACACATTGACACCGCGGCCAAAGTGCTGGCGGCCGGGCTGGTGGAGGCATAATGACGACAGACGCGACGAATCCAGCGATCCCCAACGGCCAACGCACACTCGGCAAAGTCCGCCCCCACCAGACGCAGAACGAGTCCCTGGTCTTCGAGAAATCGTCGCCGGGCAAGCGGGCTTACAAACTGCCTCCGCTCGATGTGCCCGCCGTTGATCCCGCAGTTCTGCTTGGATCAGAACATCGGAAGGTGGCGGGGCTGCTGCCGGAACTCAGCGAGATCGAGATCATTCGCCACTTCACGCGGCTGTCTACTTGGAACTACGCGATCGACCTGGGTATGTACCCGCTCGGCTCGTGCACGATGAAATATAACCCACGCGTCAACGAGTTTGTTTCTCGCATCGAAGGTCTCGCTGAGGCCCATCCCTACCGCCCGGACTCGCTCTCGCAGGGCGTGCTCGAAATCATCGACCTGCTGCAGCGCTGCCTCATCGACATCACCGGCATGGACACGATTACCCTGCAGCCGGCCGCCGGCGCGCACGGCGAGTTTACCGGGATCCTGCTAGTTCGCGCGTGGCACGAGTCGCAAGGCAATCCGCGCCGCAAAATTCTTATCCCCGACTCCGCGCACGGGACCAACCCGGCGACGGCGGCCATCTGCGGCTATCAGGTTGAAAATCTGAAGTCCAATGCCGAAGGCGGCATCGACCTGGACGCGCTCACCCGCCAGGTGGACGAGGAAACCGCCGCGCTGATGCTCACCAACCCCTCGACGATTGGAGTCTTCGAGAGCCAGATCCACAAAATCGCCGACATCCTGCACGCCAAGGGCGCGCTGCTTTACATGGATGGCGCCAACATGAACGCGCTGGTCGGCAAGGCGCGGCCCGGCGACTTTGGCGTAGACGTGATGCATCTGAATCTGCACAAGACGTTCTCCACACCGCACGGCGGCGGGGGCCCCGGCTCCGGACCGGTGGCCTGCAAGGCGTTCCTTGAGCCGTTCTTACCAACCCCTGTTTTGACCCGAGACAAGGACAGTGCGAAGCACCACTGGAATTACGATAGGCCGCAGTCCGTGGGCCGTGTGCGCGCTTTCTACGGCAACACCGGCATGTTCATCCGCGCGCTGGCCTACATCCTGGCCAACGGGCCTGACGGGCTGAGGCAGACCACGGAAGACGCAGTGCTCAACGCCAACTACATTCGGTCGAAGCTAGAAGACCTCTACGATCTGCCCTACAAAACCGCATCCATGCACGAGGTGGTTTTCAGTGACAAGCGCCAGGCCGCCAAAGGCGTAAAGACCGGCGACATCGCCAAGCGCCTCATCGACTACGGCTTTCACCCTTACACGGTCAGCTTTCCGCTCATCGTCCACGGGGCGCTGATGATCGAGCCCACCGAGAGCGAGTCGCTTGAAGAGCTCGACTTGTTCATCGCCGCGATGCGATCGATTGCAAAAGAGGTTGAAGAAACTCCGGAGTTAGTCAAGACCGCGCCGCACTCCACTCGAGTTTCAAGACTCGACGAAGTGCAAGCGGCCAGGAAGCCGATTTTGCGGTGGAAGCCGGAAACGCCAGCAATGATTGTTCATGCCGGTCCGCACGGTTCACACGATGCGATGGAGAACTTGCCGACCGTTTGAACGTCCGATCCGCCGGATCGCCGGCCTGCTGACTGCCCATGTTCCCCGGCCGGTTTTCGACATAAGCCGCCAAATTCCCTCAGGCCGAAAAAGCCTAAACTCTCTCCTATGGCCACCATCCCCGACCTCCGGCTTGATACCGGGATGCCCGCGAACGTCGACGCCGAAAAGACCATCCTCGGCGCCATCCTGCTGGACAATGCCGCCCACTCCGAGGCTGCGGAAAAGCTCGAACCCGACGACTTTTCGCTCGACTCCCATCGCCGCATCTTCCTGCGCATGACGGAGTTGATGGACCTGCAGCGCGCCGTCGACATTGTCACCCTGGCCAACGAGCTCTCCCGCTACAAGGAAGTTGAATCTGTGGGCGGCGTGGCCTATCTGGCCTCGCTCACCGAGGGTTTGCCGCGCCGTCCGGTCATCGAGGATTACATCCGGATCGTCAAGGACAAGAGCCTGCTGCGCAAGCTGATGGGCATTTGCTCCATGGCCATCGCCCGCGCCGCCGACCAGGGCGAGAGCGCCCTAGACGTCCTCGGCGCCGCCGAGTCGCAGCTCATGGAGGTCACTGAGAAAGGCGTCACGCACGGCTTCCAGTCGCTCGACCAGATCGTCCAGCATTCTTTCGGGACGATCGACAATTTGTACAAGCAGAGCCGCGAAGTCACCGGACTCGCTACTGGTTTCAAACAGCTTGACATCATGACCAGCGGCCTGCAGAAGGGCGAACTGATCATCATCGCGGCCCGTCCCTCGATGGGCAAAACTGCGCTGGCCATCAATATCGCGGAAAATGCGGCGGTCTATAGCAAGGCCACGGTCGCCGTCTTCAGCCTGGAGATGAGCAAGGAGTCGCTGTTGCGCCGCATGTTGGCCTCCCAGGCCTGGGTTGACCAGCGCAAGTTGCAAACCGGATTCCTGGGCCGGGAAGACCAGGCCAAGCTGCAGAATGCATTGGGCCAGTTGGTCGAGTCGCGCATGTTTATCGACGACACAGCAGGCATCTCTCTTTCTGAGATGCGCGCCAAGGCACGCCGCCTCAGGCAGAATGCCGGTGGCCTTGACCTGATCGTGGTGGACTACCTGCAACTGATGTCGGCCACCCTGCCCTCGGCCGGCGGCAAACGCTACGAAAACCGCACCCAGGAGGTCTCGGCCATCTCGCGGGGATTGAAAGCGCTGTCAAAGGAACTGGACGTGCCGGTGGTGGCCCTATCTCAGCTTTCCCGCGCCAGCGAACGCCGAGGCGACGATAAGCGGCCTATGCTAAGCGATTTGCGTGAGTCGGGCTCGATCGAACAGGATGCCGACGTAGTGGCGTTCATTCACCGCGAGGCCTATTACGACCGCAGCGATGAAAAGTCCGAAGATGAAAAGGCCAAATCGGAGATCATCCTGGCCAAGCAGCGCAACGGCCCCACGGGAACCGTCCATCTGAACTTTGTTGCCCGGTTTACCCGCTTCGACGATCCGGATACGACGCACTCTATCTAAGGCTCGTTCACAATCAGCGCCACGCGCCCTGCTACCAGGTCGCCGGGCGACTCGCCCTCTTCGAGCTCGATCAGGTCAACGGGGAAGACGAGGCTGTGCGGCCGCAACACCAATCGCCCAGCGAGAAAATCAACATAGCGCAGCGCAAGGCGCGTCCCGTGGCGGACCGCATAAACATTAGCCCGCTCCGGCCGGTAAGGCATCAGGGAATTGTAGTGGCGATCAATCAGGGCGATAGCCTCCGGCAGCAGCAGCGGATCCATCGGCAATGCGTCGGCGGCCGAGAGCCGTACCGCGACAAACCTCTCCCAGGGGCGCCGTGGAGTGGAGACGCGAGCGCGAATCGTCTGCAGAACACCAGCCGGCAAGGGAAGCATGAATTGCACTGCGGAGGGCCGAATGAACGGCTCAAACAAAGCTACGGAGTGAGAAACCACCGGCACCATGCTGGTTTCCCCCCCGGCGGGCATCCCCGCGTCTTTATAGGTTGCGGGCAGCAAGTCCGCGGCTTCCAGATGCTGGGCGGCGAGGACGCGATCCATCGCTTCCAGTGAGAGCTGTCGCCGGCTGCGCAGGAAATTGGACAAATGAGACTGGCCAAAACCGGTCTGGCGGGCCAGCAGGGACACACTGACTGTCCCCCGCTGTATCCTGCGCAGCAGTTCCAGGCGGAGGCGCTCGTGCATCTGGGTAAAATTCATCTGTTGAAAATCCGCCGCCAGCACTGGGGCGAAGAGTCCCCCATTTCCATTGGAAAAGCTAGCAGGGCCGATTGGCCCGGATTCTCAGGACCCGCCGCAAGATTGGAAAGTTCCGAGAGGAAAACGCCCTGGGGACGTTGACGCAAAGAAACAACATTCATAAATTAGGTTTACTTAATCTCGCACTGGCTTGTGGGACTTCTTCGGGAAACGCTTCATGGTCAAAAGGCTGGGCGGGTCACAATCTCGGCCTTCCCAGCGGACAATGAAACCTTGCCCGGGACTCCTTTCAGTCCGGTTATCCCATCTCTACCTCAGGGCGCACATCCGATGCGCATGGGGCAGGCCGGTTCGAGCAATTCCACGATCTGCGCGCTATGAGCATGACACTAAACGAGGGAACACGGGCGGTAATCCCCCATCAGGACCATAGAAACCTGAGTTGCCGCGCCTGGTTCTCTTCACCCCGCGGAAAATCGATGAAAAAGCAAAGCCGTCGGGAGCGGATGCGAACACGGAGATGCAGTCATGGAATTGCGCGTAAATTTGAAAGTTTGCGAGGGTTGCGGCTGTCTTTGGTACCGCGCCCAGAACCAGGCAAGTGTGTATTGCCATGGTTGTGAAACAAAACTGAAAGACTTTCCATCGCCGGAGAGCCGAAAGCGGCGTGGGCGACCCTGCCGCAAGCCGCTCAACCGGGTTTGGGCGGTGGCGGAAACAACCGGAGGTGCGCAATGAGCGCCGCCCTCCAATTGCCCATGGTTTGGGGAGCAAGCTGCCCCCAGGAGGCATGGCAGGAAACTCGCAGGGCCGGGGAACAGAGCCGGACATGGAAGCAAAAACCGGCGGCTCGGTCTGAAGTCAAGCCATCCGCAAAAGCGCCGGAAGCCGGGCCGGCAGTCAGCGTGGCCTTCTACAGGAAGCATACGGAGAGTACGTTGCGCCGCTATCTCTATGCTTCGATGCAGGTAGGCAGAGCGCCGTCGATTCTGGGTGAACCGATTGCGCGCGGGTGGGCCTCCAGCCGGCCCGTGCGCACGTTTGAGGACGCGGTGATCTTTGTCCTCGATGTGGAGACGTGTCTGAACCAGCTTGGATCGCTCGACCGCCAGATGCTGAGCCGGATCGTTCTCCAGGAATACACCCAGGCCGAAGCGGCCAGTTTGCTGGGGATGAGCGCTCGAACCATCTCCTACAAATTCCCGCTCGCTCTGGACCGGTTAACCGAAAAACTGCTGGAGACAGGGTTGCTGGTCTTACCCCACTGATCCAAAACAGAATGCAAGCCAACCGGCAAAGGGGAGCGCACACCGCGCTCCCCTTTGTTCATGAGCCTGTTCCGGGGGTTCCATTCCGTCCCCGCGGCCGGCTGGAGTCAGCGCTCGATGCGAAGCAATTGGCCGCCGCGTCGCTCGCTGGGCGCCGTGTCCTCTGCTATCGTGGACGGGTTCCGTCCGTCCGTGGGCGGAGCGTGCGTAAATCAGCAAAATCCCCGCAAAGGAACCCCTCTGATGAAATCCATTCCTGGTCCTGCCGCCTTACTACTGTTGCTGGCTTCGGCCGCCCTGGCCGCACAGCAGCCCGCTTCGCAGCCCGCTTCGCAACCCACTCCGCAGCCTACTCGACCGTCCACGACCGCAGAGCAAGCGCCGAACAGCGATACGAGCTACATCGACGCCCAGGGCACCGCGCATGTGACACGCGTGGTTCCGGTGCCGCAAGACCTCAGCATTCAATCGCAGCATTTTTTAAGCCACGCTGTGCCGGATCAAGGGCCGCCGGAATCGCTGGCCGACCGCCGCAGAATGACGGACGCCTACACGGCGGGCGCACGCGCGCAATGGAGCCAGATCTGTCCCAACCAGATTGCGGAGGACAAGATTGCCGGGGTTCCGGTGCGCATTGTTACTCCAGAGGGGCTGCCGGACGCCAATAAGGACAAGGTGCTGCTGAACCTGCATGGCGGCGGGTTCAACTCCGATTCGGGCTCCTTTACGGAATCGATCCCGATCGCCAGCTTCACCAAAATCAAAGTGGTCGCCGTGCTTTACCGGCTGGCGCCCGAGTTTCCCTTTCCCGCCGCCGTGGATGACTCGGTGGCCGTTTACAAAGAGCTGCTGAAGACTTACAAGCCGCAGCACATCATCATTTACGGCACTTCGGCGGGAGCTATTCTTACCGCCGAAGTGGCCGTGAAGCTGAAGCAACTGGGCCTGCCGCTGCCGGCGGCGCTGGGCATCTTCAGCGGCATGGGCGACTTTGCCCGCGACGGCGACTCGCAAGCCTTGTACGCGCTGCGCGGGTTGTCTGGCCATCTTGACCCGCCGGAAGCCAAGCCCCATGACCCGGAGTATGTTGCCTCCACCGATCCCAAAGACCCGGTGCTCTCACCTATCTACGCCGACCTGCATGGGTTGCCGCCTACACTCTTCATCACCAGCGGGCGCGACCTGCTGTTGAGTGGCACAGTCAATCTGCATCGGGCCTATCTGAATGCCGGCGTGGATGCGCGGCTGGTGGTCTTCGACGCGCTGCCGCACGCCTTCTGGTATAGCCCCTTGTTGCCTGAGGGGCTCGAATCCAATCACATGATGGCCAACTTCTTCATCAAAGAGTTGGGCCGGTAAAAAGTCGAAAGGCAATCAACTTTCCGGGCGCAAACTCTTCCGCACCCGCTTCATGATGTCCAGATAGTAAGCCAGGTTGTGGATCGAATTCAGCGTCCCTGACAGCGCCTCACCGGCCTGCATCAGGTGGCGTAGATAAGCCCGCGAGTAGCGCCGGCAGACCATGCAATCGCAGGCCGGGTCAGGCGGACCTTGATCTTCGGCGTACCGCTTGCCTTTGATGTTGAGCCGCCCCTCGCTGGTGAAGAGCAGTCCATGACGCGCGGCGCGAGTGGGGAGCACGCAGTCCATCATGTCCAC
>PMOF01000019.1:11212-16243 GCA_003162495.1 Acidobacteriaceae bacterium | reverse complement strand
TTAAATTGCCCTTCACGTTGAAGGTCCCGCTTAGCACTTGTACGCCGGTATGCGGCTGACCACCGCCCACCGAAACCACATAGCGGCCTTCGGCGATGATGGGCTCACCGGCTTCCGTCACCATGCTCAGGTCTCGTGGTTTCAATTCAAACCGCACTTTCTGGGATGCGCCGGCATCCAGGTGAATTCGCTGGAAGCCGCGCAACGCGCGCAGCGGCGCGCCGGGAACCGCGGGAAATTCCAGATAGAGCTGGGCCACCTCGTCGCCCGCGCGATGGCCGGTATTGGTTACATTGACCTCGGCAACCACCGGACTGCCTGCATCCACCGCGACGCTGGGAACCGTAAGTCCGCTGTAACTGAAGGTGGTATAACTCAGGCCGTATCCGAAAGGAAAAAGCGGCGTCCCTTCGAAGTAGCGATAAGTCCGGCCTTTCATCGAGTAATCTTCGAAGGGCGGCAACTGACTTACATCGGTATAGAAAGTCACCGGCAGGCGGCCGGCCGGGTTGTTGCGGCCGCTCAACGTCTCGGCCACGGCGGCGCCGCCCTCTTCGCCCGGATACCAGGCGTCGACGATGGCGTTGGCGTGGGCTTTGGCCCAGTTCACGCCCATGGCGCTGCCGTTGGTGAGCACCACCACCAGCGGCTTGCCTGTCGCGGCCACGGCCTCAAGCAGATCCTGCTCCGGTTTAGGCAGGTCGAGGCTGGTGCGGTCGCCGCCCTTGAAGCCGGGCTCGGTCACGTCCATCTCTTCCCCTTCCAGTTCGCTGGTAATGCCCACCACGGCCACCACCACGTCGGCGTTTTTAGCTGCGGCAATGGCCTCCGGCTTCGGGCGCAGGTCAACTTTCGACCACACCAGCCGGGCCGCCGGTTTGGCGCTCTCGATCTCGTAGTATTCCATCACCAGCTGATATCTCTTGCCGCTCTCAAGGTGTGTGCGGCCCAATTTGGCGTCAACGCCACTGGGATTATAGGCCGAAGTGACCGGCTTCCCGTCCAGCGAAAGACGGAGATATCCCTGCCCTTCAACGCCCAGGCTGTAATCGCCACTCTCAGTCGGAGTAAGTGTCGCCTCCCAGCGCACGCCTATCGGCTGCACGTTCGCCACTTCCGCGGGTAACGGCCCGGCCGATACATCGATGCCCGGCTCGATGCGGGTCGCAAGGACAGCGGGCTTGTAATTCGGATCCATGGCTCTGGCCATGTCCAGCTTGGTATAGGTGGCTTTAGCGCCCGGCTTGCCATCGGCGGTGAGCAATGCGGTGGGAACAGGCGAAGCTTCTTTGCCCAGGAACTGCGTGCCAGAAACATAGTTGATGGTTGCTCCCGGGAACTCGTTCTTAAGCCCCTCGAGTATCGAAACCGTATGTGTGGGAATGCCGTTGTAATTGCCCAGCAGAACCTTGGTCTGGTCGGCCAGCGGGCCGACGACAGCGATTTTGATGCCGGAGGTCTTAAGCGGCAGTGTGCCGTCGTTCTTGAGCAGGACCATGGACTCGTTCGCCAGCTTGCGGGCCATGGCGCGATGTTCCCGGCTGTCCAGTTCCTTCTCGTCAATCTTGTTGTAGGGCACCATATCCGGCGGATCAAACATGCCCAGCTTCATGCGCGCAGTAAACAGCCGCGTGAGGGAGGCATCGATGTCGCTTTCCTTCAGAAAACCCTGCTTGACGGCATCGAGATAAGGTTTGTAGTCGTGATCGTCCGTCACCTTGGCGAAGAAGTCTCCGCATTCGTTGTCCATGCCTCGCTGCAGGCTAATCGCGGATGCTTCCGGCTGGGATTTCGTGAAGTGATGTCCGTTGAAAATGTCGGTGACGGCGCCGCAATCCGACACCACGTAGCCTTTAAAGCCCCACTTGCCTCGCAGTTGATCCTGAAGTAGAAACTGATTGGCGCATGCGGGCTGGCCGTTGATGTCGTTATAGGCGCACATCACCGAACCGGCGTTGCCCTCAGTGACCGTAGCGCGAAAAGCAGGCAGATAGGTGTCTATCTCATCGTGCTTGCTCACCGTCACGTCGGCCATATGACGCGTGGACTCAGGTCCGCTGTGCACCGCAAAATGCTTGGGCGTGGAGATGACCCGATAGTAGTGCGGATCGTCTCCTTGCATCCCGGTCACAAAGGCGACACCCATATGCGCCGTCAGAAATGGGTCTTCGCCATAGGTCTCCTGGCCGCGGCCCCAGCGCGGATCGCGAAAGATGTTGATGTTGGGCGCCCAGAAGTCCAGGCCCTCGAAGATGTTGCTATGTCCGGCGCGCATATCCTGCGCATGCTTGATGCGCCCTTCGGTGCTGATCGCGATGGCCATTTGATGGATGTTCGCCGGATCGAAGGTGGCAGCCAGTCCAATCGGCTCAGGAAACTCCGTGGTTCCATTCACCGCCACACCGTGCAGCGCTTCGCTCCACCAGTCATAGGCGGGCACGTTAAGCCGCGGAATGGCCCGTGCCTGATTCAAAAGCTGCGTGGCCTTCTCATCGAGCGTCATCCTCTGCACCAGGTCCGCTGCGCGCTGCTCAGCAGGCAGGCTGGGGTCAAGATACGCGGGCTTGGCGTCCACCGACTTGGGGGCGTCCTGCGCCCCGGCCAACCAGGCCGTTCCACAAAATGTCAATGCTGCCGTTACAATTCGCAATCCTAGGTTGGTCATCCGATTCCTCACACGCGGCCTCAAAGTCTCAGCGCTTTTGTCGCTGCGCGATGTTGGCCTGCTTCCCGGTTGCCAACCCTAATTGTCGCGGGAAGGCGCTGTCAAGCGGGGCGACACATTGGATTCTTTCCAATAGCAAATCGGTTTATTCCGATTGGCGCGAATGAGTTGCTACGCGCCCGGCGCGAAAAAATCCTCGAGGCCCGCCCGATGAGCATGTGTGACCATGGAGACTTGAATCTCCAGCGCCAGCGCCAGCGCATCGCGGCCCTGGCGCGCGGTCACGCGGGGTTCGCGGCGGTTGCGGACCGAATCAAGGAACGATTCGATCTCCAGGCGCAGCGGCTCGCCGGGCGTGACTCTTGGTTTGGCAAACGTAAGCCCGGGACCCGGTCCGGTTGAGCCGGCTGCCGCCCATTTGGCCAGCAGAGCTGGGTTTGCCTTGCCGGCCGCGATCGCTGCGGCGATCTCCGGTGGAAGACTTCCAGTGGCGCCGGCCCCGCCCCCGCCTTCGACGCGAATGACCAGCAGGTCTTGCCGCGCATAGTCGATGGAGACATACTGGCGAGGCTCAAAGAAGCGGAGTTTGCGCACCAGCTCGGTAGAGACGCGCGAGGCGGTAAAGTTGGCCACGCACCCGGATTCGAACTCCACGCGGACGTTGGCGATGTCCACCATGGGCGACAGGATCGGCAATCCTACGGCGCGCACCTCGCTCACCGGTGAGTTGGCAAAGGTGAGCACAATGTCCAGATCGTGAATCATCAGATCCAGCACCACGTCCACATCCAGGGAACGGGGCGTGAACACGGATAGCCGGTGCGCCTCGAAAAACATCGGCCGGCGCAGTTGCGGCTGGATCGCGAGGACCGCTGGGTTGAAGCGCTCCAGGTGACCCGGCTGCAGGATGCGTTGGCCTTTGCCGGCACCGCCCTTTTCTGCAATCCGGATCAGATCGTCGGCCTCGGCAAGGTTCGCGGCCAGGGGCTTTTCCACCAGCAGATCGAGTCCCGCATCCAGCAGAGCCGAGGCTACAGCATGATGGCGTACGGTCGGAACGGCGACGGTGGCCGCGTCAAGATTCAGACCGGCGGCCAGCAATTCTTCCACTGAGGAAAAGACCGGGATGGAGTATTTGGCTTCAGCCTCAGCGGCACGGGCGGCGTCTGGTTCCACGGCCGCAACCAGAACAACGCCCTGGCCGGTGGTTTCCAACTCGCGATAAACGCGGAGGTGGTTGCGTCCAAAGGCGCCGGCCCCGGCAACGGCGACACGCACGATGGGCTCGCTGCCTATTTCCGAGCCTCGTCGCCATCGACGGCTTTGAGGCAGCGGCCGTAGAGTTCGAGCAGTTGGGTCACATGCTCCTCCGGTTTGGCCGAGGCGGCGCCGCTGAAGCCGGTTGATCCGGCGGCGGGGCGGCCCACGCCGGTGGTCCCGGCTACAAACTTGAGCAGATCGAGAGCGATATCTTCATTGCGCCGGGCGCCAAGGCCCGCGCTGTTTAGAGCGTCCATGCGGAAAAGTCTCCAAAGGGATGCTAGCAGAAAGCGCCCGGCGAGACCGCTGGAGAGGACGATCACGCCGGCTCCGGGATGCGAACTCGATGTTCATTTGCGAACACTGGCTTTCAATTTTGGACAGACACGCCAGGAGCGGCGGCTTTGTCACGGCATGGATTTGCCTGAGAAGAAGAGGCTTGCGCGGCGGACGGCTTTGGCGGCCAGAGTGCTTTATAGTGAACACAACTTCGTGCGCCCGGAGGCTTTATGCAGACACTGTTCTATGACTTACGCTTTGCGTTGCGGCAATTGCTCAAGACTCCGGGCCTCGCTCTGCTGGCCATTCTGACCCTGGCGCTGGGCGTGGGAGCCAACACGGCGATTTTCACCGTGATTGAGAGTGTGCTGTTGCGGCCTCTGCCTTATGTGCACTCCGACCGTTTGCTTTATATCGGATCGGCAGGCGCCAAGCCGGGTTTCGCAACCACGTCCTGGTTGAATTATCGCGATGTGCGCACGCAGTCGAGGCTGTTGAACGATGTTGCGGGCTACTCGGAGGATGTGAGCGTGCTGGAGAGCCAGGACACCTCGCAGAGCGTGGTAGCGCCGCGGGTGACGACCAATCTGTTTTCCATGCTGGGCGCGAAGACCTTGCTGGGCCGGACGTTTACTGATGCGGAAGGCCAGGCGGGCGGGCCGTCGGTGGTGCTGCTGTCAGAGGGTCTGTGGCGGCAGAGCTTCCACGCCGATGCGGGCATTGTGGGACAGGTGGTGAAGATCGGCGGCGAAGCTCACACCGTGGTGGGCGTGATGCCGGCTGCGTTTCACTTTCCTGAAGAGATGGGGGCGGATCTGCAGAAGGGC
>PMOF01000019.1:0-11198 GCA_003162495.1 Acidobacteriaceae bacterium | reverse complement strand
CAGCACGAGCTGGATGCCATTGCGGCGCACATTCCCCGAACGAAGGACGAAAGCATCACCGCCTTCCGCGCTACGCCTTACCAGGAAGTGCTCACCGGGCCAGTGCGCCCGGTTCTCTATGCGCTGTTTGGCGCGCTGGCGCTGGTGCTGTTGATTGCGTGCGCCAATGTTTCGAACCTGCTGATTGCGCGCTGCCTCGGCCGCCAGCAGGAGTTTGCCGTGCGGGCAGCACTGGGCGCGGGGCGGATGCGCCTGGCGCGGCAGATGCTCTCAGAAGGGATGGCGCTCAGCCTGCTGGGTTGCGGCGCGGGGGTGGCGCTCGCCCAACTGACCATGCTCGCGGTGCGCAAGCTGCCGGATGGAACCATTCCGCGAGCCGACTCCATTTCCATTCACTGGACCGTGGTGCTGGTGCTGGGGGCGATCGCGATTTTGACCACCGTGCTTTCATCGCTGCTGCCGGCGCTGCTAGTGGCGCGCGCCAACCCCCAGGCGGCGCTGCAGTCGGCTTCGCGGGCTCTGGGTTCGCGCACCGTGAGCGGCAGGCTAAGCGGCTGGCTGGTGGCGGGGGAAGTTGCGCTTTCAACGCTGCTGCTGGTGGGAACCGGCCTGCTGTTCCACACACTTTGGAACCTGGAACAGTCGCGGCTGGGGTTTGAGACGGCGCATGTGACCACGTTCACGGCCATGCCTGCGGATGCGGCGGGCTTTTCCGGGATGGCGGTTTCAGAGGATACAGGCAATGCGCCGGCATCGGTGGCCACTCTGGTCTATCAGCCTCTCCTTGACCGCATGCGCCAGGTGCCCGGCGTGGAAAGCGCTGCGCTGGCAACGTCTCCACCGCTCTCGGGCATGGATATTGGCAGCAGCTTCGACATCGTCGACCAGGCGAAGGATCCAACCAACAAGCCGGAGGCGCGCGTCTCCGCCGTCAGTGGCGACTACGCGCGGACCCTGGGCACGCCGGTTGTGCGCGGACGCATGATTGGCGATGGCGACGCCGCGACCACTCCTTTTGCGGTTGTGATCAATGAAACCCTCGCGAAGAAATATTTCCCCGGCAAGGACCCATTGGGAAAGCAGCTCAATCTGGGCGGCAAAGACACCGGCATGATCAAGCCGTACACCATTGTGGGCGTTCTTGGCGACCAGGTGGACAGAACGGTTGGCGGCGACGTGGAACCGTTGATTCTGGTGCCCGCGCAGCAGGTTCCGACTACTTCGCTGTTCTATCAGGCGCTTTTGAAAACCGTGGTCAGCTTTGTGGTCAAGACCAAAGGCGACATTCCGGTGGCGGCGGAGATGCGGTCTGTCTTTCATGCAAACGCTCCGGGGTTTGCCCTCGATGACTTTCAAACCATGCAGGAGGCGGTGGAAAAGAGCACCTTCAGCCAGAGGCTGGGACTTTATCTTGTGGGTTCGTTCGCCGGGCTCGCGGTGGCCATGGTGTTTGCCGGACTCTACGGCGTGCTTTCGCAACTTGTGAGTTACAGGCGGCGCGAAATCGGCGTGCGCATGGCGCTGGGGGCAACGCGGCGGAGCGTGGCGCAACTGGTTCTCCGGCAAGGCTCGATCCTGGTCGGCGCGGGTCTGGGCGTCGGCCTGGTGCTGGCGCTCGCCACGGGACGACTGGTCAAGAGCTTTCTTTACCAGGTGCAGCCGGTGGACGGGTGGACCTATGCTTCCGCGGCGTTGGCGCTCGCCGTCGTCGGATTGACAGCGGCCCTGCTGCCCGCCCGCAAAGCGGCCTCGATTCAACCGATGGAAGCGTTGCGGGAGGATTAGAGCGCATCCGGCTGAGTGAAGGGGCGCGTCTCCCATCCCTTCGCGTCCAAAAACGACTGCAGGATCAGCGAAGCCGCCACCTGATCGACAACCCGCCGGTGTTGCTGACGAGCGTGGCCTGCCTCATACAAGATCTGATGAGCCTCGCGGGTGGTCAGCCGTTCATCCCACAAGTAAATGGGCAGGCTCGTCAGTTGGCCCAGTTGGGTGGCAAAGCTGTACGTTTTCGCGGCCTGCGGGCTCACCTCTCCGGAGAGATGCAGCGGGTTGCCTACCACAATCCCCGCGACTGCAAACCGCCGCGCCAGCCGCGCCAGCGAACGCAGGTCCTCCCTGGCATTGTGGCGCCGCAGCAGCGTAAGCACCGGCTGCGCCGTCAGCCCCAGTTCATCGGACATGGCCACGCCAATGCGCCGGTTGCCGACGTCGAGGCCGAGATAGCGAGGATGCGGGGCAGACTCCAGTTTTGAGCTCCTGAATGGACGCTAAAGCTTGATCTTAAAGCTGCCCGGCGCTTGGGACTCCGGAATGAGGGCGAATCGGGGGCGCCGAAGAAATGCCCAGCCCTTGGGTGCCACGACCGATGCAATCAACCCGATACAATCAAGGGTAGAGAATCCCCATGGGGTTTTCTCGCGTCTTTACTGCATGAAGGGTCGATAACACGAAATGGCAGGCCGCGGACGGAATAAGAGACAGAAGAAGAGTTCTGGCGCGGCGAGGTTCCTGCTGGCGATCTTTCTTATTCTGCTGCTTGCGGCCGGAGGAGCCGCCTGGCTGGTCTTTTTCCCGTTCGGGCCCAATCAGGAGACGTTTGTCGAACTGGCGCCGGGCTCTTCCACGGTGCGCATCGGGCAGCAGTTGCAGGCCGCCGGCGTGGTGCGCAGCCAGTTTGGCTTCGATCTGATGCGGGTGTGGAAGCGGGGGACGCTGCGGGCCGGCGAGTATCGGTTCGATCATCCGGCGCCGGTCACCGAGGTCTATGCGCGAATCGCGCGCGGAGATGTTTTTACCCGGACAGTCACCATTCCGGAAGGCGCGACCATCTTTGATATTGCAGCCCGCCTGGAAGAGGCAGGGTTGGGCGCCAAAGGGATTTTTCTGGATGCGGCGGCAAACCAGACGGCCCTGGTGACCGATCTGGATCCCAAAGCAACAAGCCTGGAGGGCTACCTGTTCCCTGACACCTATCATTTCGCGCGTTCAGCCAGTCCGGCGCTGATCTGCGCAACCATGGTTCGGCGTTTCCGCGCGGTGGCCACTCAACTGGGTTTGAAGCAGAACGTGCATGAGGTGGTGACCCTGGCCTCGCTGGTGGAGCGGGAGACGGCCGTGGATGCGGAGCGTCCGCTGGTGGCCAGCGTCTTTGAGAACCGGCTGGCCAAAAACATGCCGCTCATGACCGACCCCTCTGTGATCTATGGGCTGGAGGTCGAGGGCCGCTGGCAAGGCGCGATCCACCAAAGCGATTTGAGCCACGATACCGTCTACAACACCTATCTGCATCCCGGCCTGCCGCCAGGCCCGGTGGCCAATCCCGGCGTACCGTCGCTCAAGGCGGCTATGGACCCCGCAAGCACCGACTACCTTTATTTTGTGGCCGCCGGGGCCAATCCGCAGGGCCGGTCTTTATTTGCCAGCACCCTGGAAGAGCACAACCGCAACGTGGCAGGCTACCGAAGCGCCGAAAAAAAAGCAGGTGGCCGATGAAGACCGGCTATCGTCTTGCTTCTCTCACCGCGCTGTTTCTTCCACTGCTGCTTTCGGGTTGCTTCATCCTCTCCACCACTCGCAGGCTGCCGGTGCCCAAGGCGCCGGCGATTGTGCAGACCGTGACCCCTGAGGAACTCGTCGCGCAGCTCAATCAGCGCTGGACCTCGCTCAATTCCCTGACCGCTTCTGTCGAGATTCAGGCCAGCCAGCTCAAGACCAATGAGGGCATGGCCAAGGACTACACCACTTTCCGCGGTCAGATCATGATGCGCAAACCTGAGATGCTGCGCGTCTATGGCCGGCTGCCGGTAATCGGCAGCGAGATGTTCGATATGGTCAGCGACGGAAAGCACTTTACAATGTATATTCCGCACTACAACAAGGTGTACAAAGGTTCCAACATGGTAAGGAAGAAGTCGGCCAGCCTGGTGGAGAACATGCGGCCGGGATTCTTTCTCGACGCCATGGTCGTACGTGGACTGGAACCCGACGATCTGTATTCCGTCACTTCAGTAACTGTCACTGTGGAAGACGCGGCCAAGAAACATTTCCTCCTGGTACCGGAATACATCCTGAACGTGGGGCGGCGCAAAGGCGGTAGTCAGCAATTGGTGACTCTGCGGGAAATCACCTTCCACCGGGACGACCTGCTGCCTTATCAGGAGGATGTGTACGACAGCGACGGCAACCTGGAGACCCAGGTTTTTTATGCCGGCTATGCGGATTTCGATTCCACCAGGTTTCCTTCGACGATCACCATCAGGCGCCCGCTTGAGGAGTCTCAAATCGTTCTCACCGTAGACAAAGTGAGCGAGAACCAAACGCTGCCCGACGATCAGTTCGTCATCAACAACATTCCCCCCGGAACCCCGATTCAGGATCTCCAATAGCCAGGCGGGTCAAGCCGGGCGCCAAGCGAGAACTTCGGATTTCACAAGCACCGTCAGCGCGTTACCGGCGGTTTGTGCTAAAAAAAGAGGTTCCTGCAAATCGTTTCGTCTGGAAAGGAAACTCGATGGATCGGCGAAGGTTCCTCGGCGTTGCATCCGCCGCCGTTCTCGCGGAGCAGCTGCACCCCGCAGCGGCTTTCACTGCCAACGCACCCGCCGCGATCAAGCCAATGGATGTGGGCCTCCTCATTAGTCCGTTCGGCGCCCCTGAGGCAACCTTCCGCCGCGTTCATGACATCGGCTTTTCCAACTGCTTCTTATCCCTCGACGGGTACATCAACGGCTTCACGTCCGATCTGGCAGCGCAGTTTCGTGATCTGCTCACCAAGTACGAATTGGTTGCCACCACGGTCGAGGTGGTCGGCCCTCCGCCCCTGGAATGGAACTTCATGCGCGGACCTTCCACCATCGGCCTGGTTCCTCCTAAAACCCGCGCTGCCCGCATCGACGCTCTTTGCCAAGTCTCCGACTTTGCCAAGTTGCTGGGCGTGCCCCAGGTTCAGACCCACTGCGGCTTTATTCCCGAGGATCCCGCCGATCCACACTACCCTGGTGCGGTTGAAGCTATCCGAACCGTCACGCAGCACTGCCAGGACAATGGACAATACTTCCTGATGGAGACCGGCCAGGAGACTCCGACCACCATGTCGCGCATGATCCGCGATGTGGCCATGCCCAATCTCGCCGTCGGCTTGGATACTGCAAACCTGATCCTCTACGGCAAAGCCAATCCCGTCGACGCCGCCGACATCATCGGGCAGCATGTGCGCAGCGTTCATGCAAAAGACGGGCGCTGGCCCACCGACCCCAGCAAACTCGGAGAAGAGGTGCTGATCGGGAAGGGGCTGGTCGACTTCAGGCAGGTTTTCACCAAGCTTCACCGCCTCGGCTACGCCGGCGCCATCACCATCGAACGCGAGACTTCCGGCCCCCAGCAGATCGAGGATGTCCGCCAGGAAAAGATCTATCTCGAAAGAATACTCCACGACGTCCTGGCTTGATCGTGGCCGGCAGGCGCGGGGTGTTCGATTCATTCGTCACCACTTTAAAGGAGATGAGGCTCTATGAACCGCAGGCAGTTTCTTCAAAGAGGAACCGGAGCCGCTTCCAGCCTGCTTCTGATCAACTCAGGCGCGGCCTTCGGCTACGCGGCCAACTCCGCCGTGCGACACGGTCTGCTCGGCTGCGGCAACCGTGGCACCTCGGTGGCAGATTCTTTCTCCAAGAACACCTCCGCTCAAGTGGTAGCCCTCGCCGATCTCTTCCCCGATCAGCTTGACGTCGGCCACAGCCACTTTGACCAGCTGAACGCGGGCCTTGGCCGTGCGCCCCTCGACAGCAAGCTGCTTTTTCACGGACCTCATGCCTTCGAACAACTCGCTGCGTCCCCGGACGTCGATCTGATTCAGATTTCCACGCCACCTTTCTTTCACGTCGAGCATCTCTCTGCCGCTGTTGCGTCAGGCAAGCATGTCTATTGCGAGAAGCCGCTCGGCATCGACATCCGCCAAGCGCAGCATGCGCTCGAAATTGCCAAACGCGTCAAGCCCACGCAAAGCGTCGACGTCGGATTCCAATGCCGCAGCGCGCCGCCGATCGCCGCCATTGCCGACAGAATCAAGGCGGGTGCACTGGGCAAGATCGCCGCCGTAACTGCCAATTACAACGCGCCGGCATCAACGGAAAAGAAGCCCCGCGGCGCTTCACCCGACGAATATCGTCTGCGCAACTGGCTCTGGGACCGCGCGCTCTCCGGCGACATCCTGGTCGAGCAGAATATCCACATCATCGATCTTTGCAATTGGCTCCTGGACGCGCATCCCCTGAAGGCGACCGCGACCGGAGGCCGCAACATCCTCACCCACTTCGGCGATTGCTGGGACAATTACCAGATCGACTTCACCTATCCGAGCGACGTCCATCTCTCCTTCTCGTCAACGCAGTTTGGCGTCGACAGCGTTTTCGATGCTGGTCTCAAGCTCTTCGGCGCAACCGGCTCTGCATCGGTTCCTTACTCCGGTCCGGTGCAGATTACGGGGGCGCAGGCGTGGGCGTGGCAGGATTCTACGGCTATCGCTTCCGGCTCTGGCAAGTTTGCAGCCAATGGCGCTTTCTCCGACAATCTGGCCTTTGCCGATCGCGATAAGGAGCGCACGTTCATCGACAGCATCACATCCGGCAACGCTCACAACCAGATCGCCGCCGGTGTCGAGACCGCTCTAAGCTGCATGTTGGGCCGCATGGCCGGGCTGACGCGCCGCGAAGTGACCTGGGAAGAACTGCTGGCTCATGGCGAAACTTATCAACTCGGATTCAGCCTCGACCAGTTCGCCTGAGAGCATGGCACATTGCGGAATGCGATTCATTCATCCCCACCTAACGCCTTGGTAGTCGCGCCACTTCCGTCCGAGCTAGAAGCTGCCGGCGTGGAAGACCGCGCGCAGGTCCGATCTGCCCGAGCCCGAGGAATACCACGCCGCCCAGTAATAAGGATGGCGGTAGCGCGGATCGCGGATCAGCGTTTGCCGCGCGCTCGTCAGAGCCTGGGGCACGCTCAGTCCTTGAGCCAGTCCCCCATAGAACGCGTCCATCAGGGGAACCGCGGACCCGGAGTCAATCTGCCAGCGCGTGGCCACGACGTCCGGCACGCCCAGAGCCGCCAGCGTGGCCACAATATCGTCCATGCCATGATTCCAGCCCGCTTCCTTCTTTCCGGTTGAGCAGGCGGAGAAGACCACCAGGCGCGCGGCGCGGGGCGGATGCCGGCGCAGGATTTCGCTGTCCAGCCAGGGCTTGTCTTGGCCGGCCCCCGAGGCAGGGGTGATGTTGGCGGCCAGCAGCAGGTGCGTGGCGCCATCCTGCTGCGCCGCATGGCCGGCAAAATGAATCGCTGAGGCTGTGGCCAGGTGCGCGGCCACCTGCGGCTCAGTGGCCTGCTCCGCCAGCAGAAGATTGGGATCGGTGTCAAAGCGGGCCACCGCACGGGCCTCTACCAGCACTTCAGGCAGCAGTTGGCTCTCCCCCGAGGCCATGGAAGCACCCACAATGAGCGGCCTGCCGGGTGGTTTGGCAAACGGAACTCCGGACGCGGCAGGCGCGCGATCGAGCAGCAGCGACGGCATCTCTTGCAGATCAAATTGCAACCCCAAAAAGCCCGCGTCGGTTGCCACAGACGGCCAGGGCAAGTTGCCCAGCAGCGGGTCAGGCTCGATGGACAAATGGCTGCTCGTGCCTGCCGCGGCATCAGGCCGGTCAAACTTGTTGAGCGGGTCAATCAGCAGGCTGCCCACCCGGCGCGCTGCCAGATCGACTGAATCCATCGCGGTCGCGGGCGAACTCACGGCGCGCTCCAGCGGCTCCGCAGCTGCCAGCACGTCCGCTGAGCGAACAGCAACCTGGGTCCAGACCACGCCCAGGGCGCTGGCCCGGTAAAGCAAAAGCCGATCGGTGAGAACCACCTGGCCCACAACCCGATCCTGGCCGAGTGCGGCCAGTTCGCCGATCAGTTTCGGTTTGAGGCAAGCCAGGCCTCGATCCGGGCAAACGGGCGCCAGATCGCCTAGTATCCGCAGCCGGTATCTCTCCCAAAGGGCAAGAATCTCCTCGCCGGGCCGGCCTTGGGCTAGCCATACACCGGCCAGCATGGCGTACAGCGTGCGATCCTGCTGGGCCTGAACAATGCTTTCCGAGCCGCCCTTGCCCGCCTCCCGCTCCTCCTCCAAAATCGCGGCCCGCAGCATGGGTTCAGCCACGTCCGCATGGCCCTGCGCGAGCTTCAACTGCCCCCGTGCCTCCGCATAGCTTCGTTCATGATTGGTGTCCTGCTCACCCACCATATGTTGTTGCGCCGAATCCAGCATCTTTTCCGACGCAGCCTCGTCCCGCCGCTCAAAGTAGAGTTTGGCCATGGCGATTTCATTCTCCGCCAGAAATCCCTGCACGGATTTTCCACCGTCATTGGCCGCCAATTCGCTTTGCGCGAGCCGCATTTGCTCTTGCGCTTCAGGCAGCGCACCGGCGCGAATGGCCGCGGCCGCCAGTTTGAGCCGCTCGGTGGGAATCAACTCCCGGCTGCGGGTCAACTCAAGCACACCCACCACTTCCCGCTGTAGTAAAAGCGTTTGGCGAATGCGCGGAGTGGTTTGCTCCACCTCCTCCAGCCCTGACAGTGTGGCATAGAGCCGGATGGCGGGATAATCGCCGCTGTAAAATTTCCGGATTGTGGGCAGATAAACCTTCCATGCGGCTTCAGAATCTCCCGCGTCGACGGCCGCCGCCCCCAGCAGGTTTCGAGCCCGCAGTTCAAGCAGCGCATAGTGGCGCTGCTGGGCCAGGCTGACCGCGCGCAGAAAAGCTGCATTGTTCTCGGAGCCGGTTCCGGGAGTTGAATCGCAAAGCGTGTCTTGGGTGAGGGTGTCGATCCAAATCCAGGTAAATTGCGCATCGCGCCCCAGCAGCGGATGAACTGCCTGGTAGCAACCGGCGTCATTGGAGGCGCGCATCAGCGCGTAAGACCGCTCCACGACAGCCCGGTCCTCTCCAGCGGGGTTGCCCAGCACGTGAAAAAGCCGGTCGGCTGTGAGCGCGGCCTGCTCGCCGGTGAGGTAATCGCCCAAAATATCGGCGTCCATAGCCTGCGCAAGAGTACGCGCGGCGGGGATGAAATTTTGATCGTCAGGGGATGAATCGGGAGGAAGAAGCCGGGTGAGCCAGGAATCTTGATGGTTGCGTTCGAGCGAGGCGGAGAGGGCGCGGAGCAATGTGCGCGCGGCCTGGCAATTCTCGTCACACGGAGAACCGCGGGAGCGGTCTACGGGCATGGGATAGGCAGAATCCAGCAGCCTGGGCAGCTGGGCAGTCGAAAGCTCCTCGTCGAGTGCCGCCAGCGCGCCGTGATCGGCCGCCAGCGCGCGCATCGCCTGCGGAGTCCCNNAGGTGCTGATCCATCCGGCTTTGATGGGTCTTCAACTGGGTCAGCTTTTGTTCCAGGGCTTGCAGGCGGCGGCGGCCGTCAGCCTGCCAATGCGGGTCGCGCTCAAAGCGCAGGTAGCGGTTCCAGGTCTCCACGGCGTTCATCGCCTGGCCGCGATCTTCCATGGCAACGGCTTCGTTGAACAGCACGACTGGATCATCGGGATTGAGTTCGTCGGCGTGGCGCAGATATTCGAGCGCAGTGGCGCGATCGTTTTCGCTGCCCGTGGCCGCTCCGCGCTGGAAGTAAGCCGCCGCATCGTCCGCAAGCAGGCTGGAAGTAACCGGTCCGGCGGCCAACAGGCGGTCGAGAATATCGATGGCCGGATCGAATTTCTCTTCGAGCAGGTCGGCACGGGCCTCAAGCTGGAGCCAGTGCGGGTCTTCGGGCGCTTTCTCCAAGTTGCGTTCAATGCCGGCGCGCGCGTCCAGCAGCTTGGCCGATTCATGGCCCGCCGCGCTGCCGCGGAGATGGGTCTCTGGAGTGACTTGAGCGAACCCCGCGCCGGGCATGCGCAACTCGAAAATCCGGGAATGCGTATAGGCCTCGGCCAGCAGCCGCTCCGGGGTATTGGCGCGCTGCCACCACGCGGTGAGCGCAATTCCAATCAGCAGCGACGCAGCCAGGCCGGCCCCCGTCCACAGGTAGATTTGCGACGCCCGCTTGCCGTCCAGCCCAGAACGGCGCTGTCGCGGAGTGCGGGCAAGCTCCGCGGCAAAGTTGCTTTGCCAGTCGCGGGATGCCGAAGCCAGCCTGGAAATCTCAGCGGTCTCTTCCGGCGAGGCGTCGGTGGCCAGCAGACGCAGGCGCTCGGCACAAGTGCGGCACAGTGCCGCATGGGCCATCAGCGCGTCCAGTTTTGCGGCTTCCGCGGGATCAGCCGTGCGTGCTTCCCCGCTGACCAGCCGCGACCACTCGCCCGGCTCTGGACAGCCGCCATCCGCGCCCGGAAGAGTCGCGCTTGCCATGTCCTGGTGCGGAGCTGCGGCGAAGAACGATCGCCCTTCCATCAGTTCGTCCAGTGCCTTTGTCAGGGATTCTTCTGCCTGGGAATCCCCGGCTTGGGAATCCCCAAGACGATCGGATGGGCGATTCGGGTTGAGACCTTCATTCATGTCTGCACCCTATCTAACGGGATTTCAGGGTGCGTTCCTTTCACTAGGAGATCTCCAAAGCTAGCCGAATCCTGGCTGGTCCCCCGCTTCCGGCTCTCGACCTCGCCTCGCAGCCAGGCGGCCACGCGGCGCAGCGCGCTCTCCACCCCTTTGGCGGTCAATCCAACGCCGGAAAGACCGGCAATCTCTTCCGCGGTAAACCCTTGCCGATAGTAGAGCCAAAACAAGGCCCGGTCGCGTCCGCTGATGACTTCCGGCGCGGAGCGCAGTTTCTGGTCAAGCTCGACGAGTAGAACCGATCGCTGTATCTGCGCCGCATGGGGTGCGCCGGACGCGGGCGACGGCACCGCATCCTCGTGGAGCGAAGCCGTCACAGCCTTGCCGCCCCTCTTGGTTGAATACAGTCGGCGGAAGTAGTCATTGGCCACCGAACCGGAAACGATGCGCAGCAAGCCAAAGAACGAATCCTCGCCGCGCGGCTCAAAGGCCCGCAGGATGCGCCGCTCCTGCTCGCACAATTTCAGGAAGACCTCCTGCACAATGTCATCCACCGTGGCCGTCGGCGAGCCGCTCCCCCACATCCGTGCGACGCGCAGCGCCACCAGCGAGGCAAGCGGGGTGCAGCGGCGCAGAAACTCCTCCCATTCGGCCGCATCGGCGGAG
>PMOF01000168.1 GCA_003162495.1 Acidobacteriaceae bacterium | reverse complement strand
TATGATCCACGATTCCTGTTTGCCTGGCCCACGGCGCGCTATGCGGTCATGAGCGGGGCTTCGGCCGCGACCACGCTGGCTGAGGTTCGCGCCAAGCAGATGGAACGCGGCGGCAAAGTATTGTCGGAGGCGGAGAAAAAAGCTCTCTACGATGAGATAGCAACGGCCTATGATGCGCAAGCAGACCCGCGATATGGCGCGGCGCGGCTGTGGATTGACGCGATCATTGACCCGCTCAAAACGAGAGAGGTGTTGATTACGGCGCTGGAGGCTTGCGGTTTGAATCCCGACGTGGGTAAATTCAATCCCGGCGTCTTGCAGACGTGAGTCGCGCATTTTGAGCTGGATTGACAAGCTCCTGAAGGGCTCATTGTTTTTGAAAGGGCACGGCTTCAGCCGTGCCGAAGAACGCNNTCGCGAACGCAGCAATTGAATTGAGTGATCGCATGAGCAAGCTATCCTGGCCGGGATTTGAAGGAGCAATCATGTCCGTTGAGTTGGAGTCGGTAGAGAGTCTTTATCCATTTGTGTTGACCGAAGATCAGGAGCATCTGAGGCGAGAGATTCGCGAGTTCGCAGCGCGCGAGATTGCGCCGAACGTGATGACCTGGGACGAAGCCAGTGAATTCCCCGCGGAAGTAGTCAAGAAGTTGGGCGCAATGGGCTTGCTCGGCGTAGTGGTTCCGCCGGAGTATGGGGGCGCGGGGCTTGGTTATGTTGACTACGTGTTGGCCGTTGAGGAGCTCTCCGCGGTCGATGGATCGATAGGGATCATCGTCGCGGCACACAATTCGCTGGGGACGAATCACATTTTCCTCGCCGGCAACGAAGAGCAAAAGAAGAAATATTTGCCGCGTCTCGCCAGCGGCGAGTGGCTGGCCGCCTGGGCGCTCACGGAGCCAGGTTCGGGATCGGATGCCAGCGCGGCTAAAACCACCGCGGTGAAAAAAGGCGACACCTACGTTCTGAACGGGAACAAGACATTCATCACCAATGGCCGCTATGCGGAGGCTGCGGTCATCATTGCGGTAACCGACAAGAGCAAGGGTACGCATGGGCTGTCTGCATTTGTGGTGGAAAAGGGCACGCCCGGATTCCGGCCGGGCAAGAAAGAGAACAAGCTAGGCCTCCGCGCCAGCGACACCAGCGAGCTGATCTTCGAAGACTGCGTCATCCCGGCGGAGAATCTGCTCGGCGTTGAAGGCGAGGGCTTCGTCGACGCGATGCGAGTCCTGGATGGCGGCAGGATTTCAATTGCTGCTTTGGCGCTCGGGATTGGGCGGGGCGCGCTCGATGCGGCCTTGAAGTATGTGAAGGAGCGGCGGCAGTTTGGCAAGGCCATCGCGGAGTTTCAGGGCATCCAATGGAAGCTCGCCGACATGGCCACGGAATTGGACGCGGCTCGGCTGCTCACCCAGCGTGCCGCCATCCTCAAGGATGCGGGGCGCAAGATCACGCGCGAGTCTGCGATGGCCAAGCTCTTCGCGAGTGAAGTGGCCGTGAGGATTTGCGATGAAGCCGTGCAGTTGTTTGGCGGCTATGGCTTCATCAAGGACTATCCCGCGGAAAAATATTATCGCGATGTCAAATTGTGTACGATTGGCGAAGGCACAAGCGAGATTCAGCGCATGGTCATCGCGAGAGAAATCCTGAAGGTTCACCCATCTCGCGGATGACTGCGCAGTCTCCACTTGATTTTAAAAAACACCGATGGAACTTGAGGGACTCATGGGGGAGTTGGTCAAGATCGTGGAATGTCCGCGCGATGCGTGGCAGGGCCTTCCCGCGCAGATTCCGGCGAAGGCCAAGGCGGATTACCTGCGCAAGCTGGTGGCGGCAGGGTTCACGCAAATCGATGCGGTGAGTTTCGTTTCGCCTGCGGCGATCCCTCAGATGGCGGACTCAGAGAGGGTGTTGGAGATTCTTGCTCCGCCGCAGCAAGTCGAGATCATTGGGATCGTCGTCAACGTGAAAGGCGCTGAGCGTGCGATTCGAACCGGTGCTGTGCGGACGCTGGGATTTCCGTATTCCATCTCGCCGCAGTTCCTGGCGCGGAATCAGCATCAAACACCGGAGGAGTCGCTCGATGTGCTGGAGGCGATCGGCACACTGGCTGACGAGGCGGGGTTGAATGCGTTGGCCTACGTCTCGATGGCCTTTGGGAACCCGTACGGAGAGCCCTGGAGCATCGACGAAGTGGTTAGCGCCTGCGATCTGCTGGTTGAATCGGGCATCCGTCAAATCTCACTGGCCGATACGGTCGGGCTTGCCACACCTTCACAGATCGCAGAGACAATGGCCCAGGTGGTTGCTGCGCATCGCAAGATCGAGATTGGAGTGCATCTGCATGCGCGCCCGAATGACGCGGCAGCAAAGATTCGCGCGGCCTATGAGGCGGGATGCAGAAGGTTTGATGCCGCGATTGGCGGTTTGGGGGGCTGTCCGTTTGCTCAGGATGTGTTGGTCGGAAACATTTCTACGGAGCTGCTGCTTGCGGAACTGAAAGATTTGGGAGCGCAACTGCCGAAGCTTCAGTCGTTAGATGAGGTGGCACGGGCCAACGCGGAAATCGCCGCGCAGTTTGGCGTTGCGGTGCAATAGCCGGCAGCAATTCGTACCGGATATTTGGTCCCTCGGAGGAAGCAAATTGGCTTATGTCACGATTTTGGTTGCGGATGACGGCGCCACGAGAACGATTACTTTGAATCGCCCGGAGCGCCGCAATGCGATGACGCCTGAGATGCAGACGGAGCTGATTGCCGCAATGGAAGAAGCAGCGGCAAGCATGTGCCGGGTGGTCGTGTTGCGAGGCGCCGGTGACGCATTTTGTTCAGGCCTTGATTTGACGGCGTTGTTGCAGGGAATGAACGATCAATCAGCAGTTGACCATCGTAAAGACGCGAAGCGAATCGCGAAGCTGTTCAAAACTTTGCACGATTTGCCGAAGCCAACCATCGCGGCCGTGCATGGAGCGGCGATTGCGGGTGGGACAGGGTTGGCCACCATCTGCGACTTCACCTTGGCTGTACCGGCAGCGAAGTTTGGTTACACTGAGACGCGCATTGGCTTTGTGCCTGCCCTTGTGTCGGCGTTTTTGACTTTGCAGATTGGCGACAAACGGGCGCGCGATCTGCTTCTGACTGGCCGGCTCATTGATGCCGCAGAGGCGTATCGGCTGGGATTGGTGAACGAGGTGGTGGCGCCGGAATCTCTGCAGGAGCGTGTCAAGGCACTGGCGCTCTTGTTGTCCGCCAACAGCCCTGAATCGCTGGGGGCAACCAAGCGTTTGCTCACTGCGCAGAATAAGGCGTGGCTGGATGCGGCAATTGTTCAGGCAATGCAGGCAAACGCGCGAGCTCGCAAGACGAATGATTTTCGCGAGGGAATTGCGGCCTTTCTTGAGAAAAGAAAACCCCGCTGGACAAAGTAACTGGGGTTGCCGCTACTGAACCGCATCGCTGAATTGCACCGCGGCATCGGTCTGTTGCTTAACTTGTTCGCGCGTCACACCGCTCGCGAGTTCGATCACTTCGAAGCCAGTAGTCGTTACATTCAATACGCACAGATCGGTGATTACGCGTTTCACCACCCGCGCTCCGGTGAGCGGCAGCGTGCATGCGCGCAGCAGCTTGGCGCTGCCGCCTTGAGCGGTGTGCTCCATCAAGACAATCACCCGCTGCACGCCGGACACAAGGTCCATCGCACCGCCCATGCCTTTCACGCGCTTGCCCGGAATCATCCAGTTGGCCAGGTCTCCGTGTTCTGAAACCTGCATCGCGCCGAGGATTGCAAGGTCGATGTGGCCGCCGCGAATCATGGCGAAGGAGTCGGCGCTTGAAAATGTGGAGGCCCCCGGAATGAAAGTCACCGTCTCTTTTCCAGCGTTGATCAGGTCGGCGTCCACTTCCCTGTCGCGTGGAAACGGGCCCATGCCGAGAAGACCGTTTTCCGATTGCAACGTGACGGAGATGCCCTGGGGAATGAAGTTGGCAACCAATGTGGGGATGCCGATTCCCAGGTTCACATAGAAGCCGTCCTGCAGCTCTTCGGCGGCGCGGGCGGCCATCTGATCGCGAGTCCAAGCCACGGATCTACCCCTCTCGAGTGGTTCTCTTTTCGATCCGCTTTTCAGGATTCGGATTATGGATCAATCGATGAACGAATATCCCCGGCGTGTGTATCTCGTCCGGATCCATTTCGCCCGGTTCGACGATGATCTCCGCTTCAGCCACTGTGATCTTGCCGCAGGTTGCCGCATTGGGATTGAAGTTGCGGGCCGTCCGTCGATAAATGAGATTTCCATAGAGATCGGCTTTCCAGGCCTTCACCATTGCAACGTCGGCCCGGATGCCGCGCTCAAGAATGTGATCCACCCCGTCGAACTCTTTGTGTTCCTTCCCTTCCGCAACCATCGTGCCTACGCCGGTTCGCGTGTAGAAACCAGGGATCCCCGCGCCTCCTGCCCGCATCCGCTCGGCCAGCGTGCCTTGCGGACAAAATTCAACCTCCAGTTCCCCAGTAAGAAACTGCCGCTCAAACTCGCCATTCTCGCC
>PMOF01000315.1:2450-5702 GCA_003162495.1 Acidobacteriaceae bacterium | reverse complement strand
TCGGCAAAACTGAGGGTTCCCGCAGCCACGTGGGCCGTCCACTCACCAAGCGAGTGGCCCGCGGCAAGCGCCGGCTCAATGCCGTGCTGCGCCAGCACCCGCCACGCGGCCACGCTGACGGTCAGAATCGCCGGCTGCGTGTTTTCCGTGAGGCGGAGGTCGTCGTTCGGCCCTTCGAAGATCAGTCTGGAGAGCGGGAAGCCGAGGGCGTCATCGGCTTCGGCGAAAGTTTGCGCAGCTACGGGGAAGCGTTCGCAGAGTTCGCGGCCCATGCCAACGGCTTGCGAACCCTGTCCCGGAAAAAGAAAGGCAAACTTGGTGGACATTGCAGAGCCGATTGTATCCTTTTCCCCGAACCGCTTCACGGTCGAAAAACTCCGCCGAGGTCAGACGTCTCTTTGGAACTCAGTTCCATCGCGTCTTGTCGTTCGGATCTTCTTCCTCGATCCTGTTGCCGTTGCCGTCGAAGCGGATGGTGCGTCCCTGAGAGCGCATGTAGACCTCGAACTTGCGCGCCGCGCGGCGGCGCTTCCAGCGGTAATAGCGATTGCGCATTCCATACCATCTCTCACTGAAAGCGAAGGAGACGCCGCGGCGCGGGGCCAGGCGGATGAACAGCAGGCCGGCCAGTGCTCCGCCAAGTTGCGCGAAGGCGTACATGCGTTGCTGCCCGAAGAGCATGGCGATGGAGATGAGCGCGTAGACAGCGACCATGTAGCGAGCCTTGATGCCGATGGTGAAGAAAAGCAGGAACTCCATATCGCCATAGAGAAAGCCGATGGCCACCAGCAGGCCGAAGATGCCGCCAAAGCATCCGTAGAGTGAAACCCCTGGAAGCGAAAGCCCCAGCGTGGGGCTGGCTGCATAGATGGCGAGCGCGGCCAAGGCAGTGCCGAGAACCGATGCGGCGTAAAGGCCGATGACCCAGGTGGAGCTGTGCAGGCTCTCAAGAAATCCGGCCAGGAACCACAGGGAGAGCAGCTCGAAAAAGGTTCCGATGAGGCTCAAATGGATGAAGCTATAAGTGAGCGGCTGCCAGAGCGCGCCGTGCAGAAAGATGCCGGGAGTGAACGTGAGCAGGCCAACGAACCTTCCCGTGGCTTCAGACGCTGCCACCTGGCCCAGGAGCAACGCGAAGTAGGCGAAGAGGTTGAAGAGAATCAGGCGGCGGGTTGCGCCGCGAAAGTCGGGGAAGGAAAACGGAGTGGCGCCAAACCTAGGCATCGTTATCAACAGGGTAAACGCTGGAGTGCGAGGATGTCATTCTGGCATCGCGGGTCAAACTGAATGGTATGGGCTTGGGTCTATACGACAAATGCTCTAGAATTGCTTGTTTTCAGGCATCTGGCCATCGTCGCCACCTTGGCCGGCCGGCCCGGCGCGGGTGCCGGCATGACGGCGTGGAAGCCTTGCCCTTCAGGCAAATCGGTTTCCATGCTGGTCAATGAATGCAAGTTCCGAACT
This sequence comes from Acidobacteriaceae bacterium, assembly GCA_003162495.1. Lineage (GTDB taxonomy): Bacteria > Acidobacteriota > Terriglobia > Terriglobales > Acidobacteriaceae > Telmatobacter. The sequence goes on along the minus strand of PMOF01000315.1, from coordinate 4,238 downwards.
GGGCCGCTTCCCGCTTGAGCCCCTTGACCTGAGGCCGGGTTCTCCCTAAAGATAGCGATGTTGCACCTCAAATATCGTCACCCTGCAACGCGATATGCCTTGGAATGGGAGGAGGCCGCCATGCCCAGCTGCCCTGAATGCGAGAATGATCTTACCATCGAGATGGATGAGGTGGAAGAAGGCGATGTGGTCACCTGCGATGAGTGCGGATCCGAGTACGAAGTAGTCGGCGTCGATCCGCTGGAGTTGGCGCCCGTGGGCATGGAGCTGGACGAGGACGACGAGCCGTTGGAAGAGGACGAGGAGGAAGAGTGAGGATTCCCCGCACGATATTGCTGGCCGGGGTTGCATGCGCCGCACTGGCTGCAGGGACGGTTCTGATGAGCGGGAACGGTGGGCTGCTCGGACCGGCGGAGGCGCAGGCCCAGAATTTCGGCATGCGGGTGGTGCACGGGGAAGTTTTCGACGCGAATTCCGCGGCATCGGCCGGCGCCACTGTCTTTTTGAAGGACTTGAAGACCAAATCGATCCGCAGCTATACCTCGGCAGAGGATGGCAAGTTCCAATTCACACAAGTCGACATGTCAGAAGACCATGAACTTTGGGCGGAAAAGGACGGCAAAAAGAGCGCGACCAAAACAATCAGCTCGTGGGATACGCGCAAGGATTTTGTGTGCGAGCTGAAGCTGAAATAGGGCAGCAGATTCACCCTTCCAGTTTTTTGGTCACCAATTCATTGAGCACGGCCGGGTTGGCATTGCCTTTTGAGGCCTTCATGACCTGGCCGACGAAGAATCCAGCGACGGTTTTCTTTCCGGCGCGATACTGCTCCACCTGTTTCGGGTTGTCGGCAATGACCTTGTCAATTAACACTTCGAGCGCGGTGGTTTCGGTGATCTGCTGGGGCTTTTCGCGCTCGTAAACGGCGGGGAAATCTTCGTCCTTTTCAAAACACACATCGAAGAGCTGCTTGAGCTGCTTTGAGCTGATCTTGCCTTCATCAAGCAGATCGGCGGCCAGTACGATGCCCGCCATCGAAACGGGAGACTGTTCCTGTTCAAGGCCCAGCGCCTTCAGCCGGCCGCCCACCTCGCTGAGCAACAGATTGGCCACGCGGCGCGGGCTGCGCGCGGCGCGAGCGGCGGCTTCAAAGCGGTCAGCGAACTCGCGCGATGCGGTCAGCGTGAAAGCGTCCTGAAGGTTAAGTTCGTATTCGGCGATCATGCGCGCGCGGCGGACTTCGGGCAGCTCGGGGAGTTCCGCTCGCCTGTGCTCAAGAAATTCCAGGGAAACGATGAGCGGCGGAAGGTCCGGCTCAGGGAAGTAGCGATAGTCGTGGGCCTGCTCCTTTGAACGCATGGAATACGTTCGCCCTTCGGCAGAGTTCCAGGTGCGGCTCTCCTGGGTCACGCGGCCGCCGGATTCGAGCACTTCAATCTGGCGCTCGATTTCGTATTCCAGCGCGGCGCGGACGAAGCGAAAGCTGTTGACATTTTTGACTTCGGCTTTGGTCCCAAATTTAGGCGCTCCCTTCAGACGGACGCTTACATTGGCGTCACAGCGAAGCGACCCTTCCTCCATGTTGCAGTCGGAGACGCGGGTGTAAAGGAGGATTTCCTTGAGCCGGGTCAGGTACTCGAAGGCCTCGTCGGGGGTTCGTATGTCGGGCTCGGAGACAATTTCAATCAGGGGAGTTCCGCAGCGGTTGAGGTCGAGATAGGTGCGCGTGGCGGAGTCGGCAAAGCCATCGTGGAGGCTCTTGCCGGCGTCTTCTTCCATGTGCAGGCG
>PMOF01000315.1:2194-2439 GCA_003162495.1 Acidobacteriaceae bacterium | reverse complement strand
GGCAGGTCGGGATAGAAATAATTTTTGCGGGCGAAGATCGACCGCTCGCGCACCTCGCAGCCAATGGCCAGAGCAGCGAGGGTAGCGAACTCAACTGCCTTGGCGTTCAGAACGGGAAGCGCGCCGGGCAGGCCGAGGCACACCGGGCAGATGTTGGTGTTGGGCTCCGAGCCGAAATGATTCGCGCAACCGCAAAACGCCTTGCTGGCGGTGAGCAACTGCACGTGGACCTCGAGTCCAATGAC
>PMOF01000315.1:0-2184 GCA_003162495.1 Acidobacteriaceae bacterium | reverse complement strand
AGCAAATCGGAAAATGTAGACTCCGCCGCAGCCCCGGGCGTCTTCGCTGAATGCATCGGGATTATGCAATAGTTGAGAGTTCCGCACGTCGAAAGATGGACAAGAAATCAATGCAGGTGGTGATTTGCACACGGTTATACTTGTCATAGGCGAAGTTTGCAACCCTCTGCGCTGCTGAATGGCATTCAACTTCTTGTTTGAAAGGATCCATGATTTCGGAATCGTCTCACCCTTCTCATCGTCCAGTTTTCATTTGGCTGTGTGCATCCTGCATTGCTCTGGTTGCGGCCTTCACAACCGGATGCGGCGGGAGTTCATCTTCGACTTCAACTATTCCGTTGACCACTCCTGTGACCATTCTGGCTACAAGCACCGGCAACGATCAGATGACCATGTTTCATGTTTCCTTGAACAGCCTGACCCTGACGAGCCAGTCGGGCAAGACGGTTACGATCTTTTCCACGCCCCAGAGCGCCGAATACATGCATTTGAACGGCAGCGTGGAACCGCTCACGACCGTGACTATTCCGCAAGACACCTACACCTCTGCCACCGCAACTATCGGGCAAGCATATGCTATGTGCGCGGCCGTTGAACCCACTGGCGGCCTTCTCATCAATGGAGGATTTTATGGCGCAACCAGTGTTACTGTGAACGTGCCGGCTCCGATCATGATAGCCGGAGAAGGCATGGGGCTTGCACTGGATTTGCAGGTTGCTCCTTCACTGGTTCTTCCCAACTGCGTAACCACTGTCTCCGACACGCCTCCCATCACGCCGGTCTTCAATCTAACCCCAGTAACCATCGCGGCCCAGCCCACGAACAGCGCGAACGGCATGGCGACGGGCCTTCATGGGTTGATTGCCTCTGTGGCTGCAAGTGGAACCAGCTTCAGCGTAACCGCGGCGGATGGTCCCATCTGGCAGGTCAGCGCCAGCGGCAGCACCGTCTTTCAGGGAGTCAGCGGCGCGTCGCAACTCGCTGCTGGAATGCCGGTGGATATGGACGCCGCAGTTCAATTAGATGGTTCGCTGCTGGCCACGCGGGTTACGATTTATGACACGAATCCAGCCAATTTGTCCGCATCGGGCGGGCCGCTACTGAATACATATCCCCCAGCAACTTTGCTGAATGAGCTTATCGTCGAAAGCCAGGGTTTAATTCCATTGAACGGTTATAACGATTTCAACTTCGGCATCGCCGATTTCCAGATATCGGGTCAACTTACGAACGTGCAAAGCTTGCCCTTCACCGCCAGCTTCAATGCAACGAACATGGTTCCAGGTCAGAATGTGCTCACCACCAATCATGCGCCGACAGTTCCGAGCCAGTACTTTCCACTGACCACCATCACCCTGCTGCCGCAAACCATCAACGGGACGGTCAGCGGGGTTTCAAGCAGCGGCAGCTTCACCGCCTACACGGTTGTTCTTGCTCCGTATGACCTGTTCACGTTTTTGCCGGTGCAGCCGGGGCAGACAACAAACTTGACCAATCCCGGCAGCGTCGTGGTCTACGTGGACAGCAATACGCAGTTGCTGAACCGCGATCCTCTCGCCGTGGGCAGCCTGCTGCGCTTCAACGGCCTGGTCTTCAACGACAGCGGGACGCTGCGGATGGGTTGCGCCCAGATAGACGACGGTGTGGCGGAGTAGCCGGGTGCAAGGTCAAGAAATTTATTTAGCCCAGGAAAAGCGAGAACATGCCTTACCACTCGACGACTCCGTTCGCAGCCAGTTTACGGCTCCGGTCGGATGGTCGGCACTCTGGACAGAACCCCAGTTTTCCCCGTAATGTCCGGATTGCCGGTGACCCAGGCACAATGCGCCGAAAGGCAGGCAACTACTCCTGGCCCTTGCGCAGTGCCTCGCCCGACTTACCGGGCTTGCAAACGTCCTCCACGCTCCCCAGCCAGCAAACAATCTGACCCGACGGCCCAAGCCTCGGCGATCCCCGAAATCGCATCCACCTCCAGCTCCCGTCAATGCTCTTCACCCTCAACTCGACATCGATGGGACTTGCGGTGTGCAGCGCTTTCATGATGAGCTCCACATCCTCAGGATGCAGCGCATCCAGCCATCCCATGCCACGCGTCTTCTCCATGCTCAACCCTGTGATCTTCGTCCATCGAGAACTCACATCCAGGTTGTTGCCCTCCGCATCGGTGACCCATGGAATCTCAGG